>JALEMF010000081.1 GCA_022768005.1 Bacteroidales bacterium
AAGGGCGGATTCGCCTATCATCACTTCGTAAACATCGGAATAATAGTAACATTCTCCTGTTGCATTGCCTGCTACAAATCGGATATACGTCGTTCCGGCTTCGGTAAATGTCTGTGTAAACTCTGTGTCTGTCACTCTCATGAATATATCTTCGAATTCCGCAGTGTGTGAAAATTGCCACTCATGGAATATTGTCGCATCTGTTATAGACGCAGTGAAAGTGATGTCAACAGGTGCCGATCCACCGAGAGATGATTCCACTTTCTGCTCGTTGTCATTGTCTTTATCTTTTTGAGTTGCGGAGCAAGTCGCAGACACGGCTGTAGCCGTGAGAGTTTCTGATGCTACTGAAACTTCAAGTCCCCACGCTTTCAAAAATCTGTCAGCTGTAAGGGTGAACTGTGTATCGCATAGCGGTGCATCTACCCTTATAGTTCCGGTGGTGCTTGAGACGTTTTCAGTGACTTTCTTCTGAACGTATGAATTACTTCCTTCGTCGTATTCCAGAGTATTGTAACTTAATTCCATTTCGCGTGAAAGCTCCATAGCTCTGCCGTTTATGGAATGATACGTCATTGGTTGTACATTTCCTGTTACGATAATAGATGCCCGGTCGCAGTCACCTTCCTCCATAGTGGCACTGATGTTTTGTATATCAGCGTAATGGTTTGAGTAGTTCACCACCCAATAGTAATGAGGGCGACCATTATCGGTGATGATGTAGCCGGTATCTTCTCCGGAAAATGGAATGGAGTAATTATTCCCGTTTTTGGTGATGCCTGTAACATCAGTTGCGTATCCACCGCCGCGATTGTCAAATTTCTGCCAAGTGAGGCTGCTTGAAGCGGAAGAAGCCTCGTAAGTGACAGTGACAGGAGCAGAAGGATTTATCACGAGAATTTCTTCCAAACCTGTTGAAGCCTCCGGCTTTATGCTGACAGTCTGATAGATAGAACCGGAAAAGGTAAGTTTGGCACTGACAGAAAGTGCTGTAGAAAGCAATAATATTGTTATAAATATATTTCGTAAAGTCATCTTTGTCCACGTATTTGTATTAGATGCAAAGATAACAATTATTTCCCGAAAATGATAGTGCTCTTATCCTTTATTTGAAAGCCTGTCCCACAATAAATGTTAAAGTGTAAGGAACTATAAATCATTGCTGTCCGGTAAAAGTGAAAATAATAGTCACTGAAATTCATCGTTGACCGACTGTAATAGTTCTTTCGCCGGTGTCGGAAGTTGATTATTCAGCAGTTTCTTTCTTGCTGAAATATGCTTTTGTAGCTTCTTTTACTTTGCCTGAAAGACGGATTAGTGTAAACATTGTTGGGAATGCCATTAAGCCGTAGAAGAGGTCGCAGGCTGAGACTGCTGCTGTCAATGGTACTACAGCAAACAGTACTAATGATGCTATGTATGCGTAGGTGTACCAGTTTGATTTTCTGCGACCGAAAAGGTATGCTGCACAACTTTTTCCGTAAAATGAATACGAAAACATTGATGAAAGTCCGAAGCATATTACCACTATGAGCAGTAAGTATTGTCCGCCCGGTATAGCATTTGAAAAAGCTGCCATCGCTATTTCAAGTCCTTTTACCGTGCCTTGAGCTGATGTTATGTCACCGCAAAGAAGAATTGCAATCGCTGTCAGTGTACACACGAAGCCTGAATCAATGCTCGGACCTAACATTGCTATAAGTCCTTCTCTTACAGGCTGATTGTTTCGTGATTCTCCGTGCATAATACTTGCCGTACCGATACCTGCATCATTCACAAGGGCTGCACGGCGAGCTCCGATTATTGCTATCCCTATAAGTGCGCCAAACCCTGCATTGAGGTTAAATGCTTCGCGGAATATTGAGGCGAAGGCTCCGGGTACTGCGCTGAGGTGTGTCAATATGATGTAAAGCACCATCAGGAAGTAAATGCCCACCATAAACGGTACTATCACTGATGCTACTTTTGCTATTCGGTGTATTCCTCCGAGTACTACGGCTGATACTATACCTGCAATTACGATTCCGCATACCAGTCGGAACGATTCAAGATTCGTAAGTGTAGTCACAGATGATATGAATGATAGAAACGAGCTTTCTGCAATCCATTGCGGTGTGGTAAATACACTTACTACGGCTTCAGTCAGCTGGTTAGTGTTTATGATGCACATTGTGCCGAACATACCTGCAAAGGCGAAAAAGAGCGCAAGCGGTTTCCACTTTTTACCTAATCCGTTTTCTATAATGTACATTGTTCCGCCGCGACGGAGTCCGTGTTCGTCAGCACCGCGGTACATTATGGCAAGTACACCTTCGTGGTATTTTGTAGCCATACCTACTATTGCACTTACCCACATCCAGAATATCGCTCCCGGTCCGCCTACGACGAGTGCGATAGTTACACCGGCGATATTTCCCAAGCCGATAGTTGCAGCAACTACAGATGCGAGTGCTTGCGCAGAACTGATTTGTCCATTACCCGTGTTGCCCTTTTTTCGAAGTTCTTTTATAGCATCGGGCAAGTGTCGCAGTGATACCATACCTGAACGAATGAATAAGAACAGTCCTCCTCCGATTAGAGTAAGGAAAAGAGGATAACCGCAGACTGTGTCTGCAATGAGTGTCAACCAGTTTGTCATTTTAATACCTTTGGAAATTAATGATGAATAATTAAATCTTAAATAGAGCGTGAGCGTTTGCGGTGGTATGTTCCGCAATCGTATTGTATGATATATTTAATTCGTTTGATATAAATTGCGCTATATCAGGGATATATGATGATTCGTTTCTTGTGCCGCGATGTGGTACGGGAGCGAGGTACGGTGAATCCGTCTCAAGCAGAATCCGGTCAATGCCTATTTCCGGCAGCAGCTCTTTTAGCGTGGATTTCTTGAAAGTCACCACTCCGCCTATTCCGAAATAGTAATCTCCGATTTCTCTGATTCTCTCTATATCGCTTTTTGTGCCGTTAAAGCAGTGGAAAACTCCGGCTGGCTTTTTCTCCATAGCTGCGAGGATACTTAATATTTCATCAAGTCCTTCACGGCAATGAATTATGACAGGAAGGTTAAGTTTTACAGCAAGTCCCGCTTGGTGAGCAAATACTTTTTTTTGTTCTTCAACGAAAGTTTTGTCCCAGTACAAGTCTATACCTATTTCACCTACTGCAACGTACAAATTTTTGTTGCTTATAAGTTCATTTTCAACAGTTTTCAAGTCATCTTGCCACGTCTCGCGCACTTCTGTGGGGTGTAAGCCCATAGCCATAAAAGTGTTTTGCGGAAAGACACTGTGTAAGGCTTTCATAGGTGCAATGGTGTTAAGATCAACGTTTGGAAAAATCAACGTGTTTACACCTGCATCTATTGCACGACGAACTGTTGCCTCATTTTCCGGGGCAAAGTCATCGAGATATAAGTGAGTATGAGTGTCGGTCAGTGTTATCAAGTGATAAAAACTTAGTTTGTACGATTGGTTGTCCTGAGAGCAAGTTGTGCGAAGAAGTCACGAGAATCTTGTGATATGTCGGCATCGTTAAGAGTGGCTACCGCTTCATCAATGTATTTATTGATAAGTTCTTTACTTCTCTGCACGAGGTTGTGATAGTTGTATATTGCTAATACCTTTTCTATTTTGTCAGAGTTTTTAAGAGAGTTGCCGGAATGAATGATTTTCAATAAGTCGCCGGACTTATCTTCGTTCAGTGCGGTGATTAATAACCACGTCTTTTTGTTGTTTACGATATCACCTCCGATTTCTTTACCGAAAAGCAGTGCATCTCCGAAAGAATCAAGATAGTCATCTTGAATCTGGAATGCGAGTCCGAGCTTTTCACCGAACTTGTACATAGCATCTTGCGTTTTCAGTGGTGCGTCAGCCATGATAGCCCCCATCTTGCAAGCACAACCGAGCAATACTGAAGTCTTGAGGCGAATCATTTCAATGTATTCTGCAACAGCTACATCGTCTCTGCGTTCAAAGTCCATATCGTACTGTTGACCTTCGTACACCTCAATAGCAGTCTTGTTGAAGAGGTTAAGCACATCAGCTATGTGTTCACCGGCATTTTTCATTACGAGTTGAGTAGCCATAGTGAGCATAGCATCGCCGGAGAGAATAGCAGTGGAGTCATTCCAACGGCAGTGTACGGTAAGTCTTCCTCGACGGAGTTCGGCGCGGTCCATTACGTCATCGTGAAGTAATGTGAAATTGTGAAACATCTCAATGCCAAGCGCCTGATTTATAGCCTTTTCAGCATTGTCTCCGCACGCCATACATGTAGCGAGAGCCAGCATCGGGCGGAGTCTTTTACCACCGCCTTCAAGCGTATATTTTATAGGGTCATAAAGACCGTTCGGATTCTGTGGGTATTTAATGGATTTGATTGCAAGGTTGATTATGTCTTGCAAGTCGTCTGTTGAAATCATATTGAATGTGTGAATTGTATATATCTCTTGCAAAGTTACGCATTTTTTCTGAAAGGTGCAAAAGCGTTTGAATATTAGGCTTTTATTTGCTTTGCAGTTGTTTCACTTAAAGTGGCAAATATTGATATCTTTTATAAAAGAAAGCTGACAAAGACGATGCCATTAGAGCCTCATAGAGTCACATTGCCGGGTGTAACTTTTTATTTAACATATAGATAGAATGCGTCTTGCAAATTTTGTGTGCTCAACATTATAAAAGCTTTCATTTGGTAGTCTTCGACTTTTTTGACTGTTTTATACTGTGTCTCTAACTTTTTAAGTTTCTGAAAAATGTTTATATTGAGAATGAGTATTTGATGATGAATTCACGAGGGCGTAACCGATTGACTGTGTGAGTTATGAATTCGGAATTTATGATTTTTCGTTCGTATGTGTCATTTCCCATAATATTTATTATGTCCGTTATCTTTTGTGATCAAGTACTTATTGTGATTATTGACAATGCTATAATGCTGAATATTAGACGCATAACTATTTTATTTCTTTCCTTAGTTTTACTATTGAATAGGCTGATGCTATTATCGCTACTATTATGGTAGCTGCCTGTGAGATGTATGTGCTGCTTACTGCCACTGCTGTGACTGCTGCGGTAAGCAACATTAATTTGACCGAGTCACTTGTGACTTTGTATTTGTACTTTACAAAGTAAAAATATCCGATAATCAGCAAGTATGCGGCATACCATGCAGCGTAGGCGTAACCCCAGCCGTCAATGCCGTAGAATTTATAAAAAAATATATGTGTCAGTATATATACGACACTGCTAAGTGTCTCGGTGATAATGTAATGTACTCCTTCTCCTCGTGCTAAAATTGTAAATGCCATACACCATGACACGGCTTTGAGTATTACTCCGGGCATTGCCCACTTCATATACGCTGATATTTCCGTGAAGTCCGATGAATATAGAATAGTGATTATCAAGTCGTTAAATGCCAGATAGATGCATATCATCGGCATGATGACGAGCATAGCCATATTTATTTCGCTGCTTACGTTTGTCTTAACCTCTGTTGCTGAATTGATGATACGACTAAGTCGAGGGTAGTATTCGTAACCTATTGCAGCAAATATAAGTGTAGTATAGCGGTTTATGATTGTGTTTCCTGCATTGAACAGTCCCACTTCTTCTATTGATGCTGCCGAGTTCAGCCACCCGATGTAAAGGTAAGATGCCAGGAGTGTGGCAAAAACGGAAGCTGTCATATAGAATCCGAGACGTATAAATCCGAGTCCTTCGCTCAGTGTCTCTTTTTGTGTCGGCTTAGGTGATGGGGCAGGTAATCTTTTGCGGTAATATGATGTGGATAGTGCTGTTGCTACGGCGTATGCGAGGAGTGACGGGATTATACTTGCAAGTCCGAGTATGAAATACATCGGAATGGATACGACAGCACCGGTAACTGCTCCCCATAATTGCGATTTTGCGAGTGATGACATATCTTCCACTCCTTGAATTATTATCTGCCAACCGGTCTGTATTGATGCTAAAAATATTATCGCTGATATAGCACAGAAGTGAAGGGTGTAGTCTTTGTTACCGAAGGAATATTCGCTCAGCCACGGTGAGGCTATAATAGTGATAAATGCGCCAATCAATCCGAGAACCCACGCCCAGCGCATTATTACGTATGCTATCCGGTTCAGTCTTTCCGGTGTTTCGCTTTTGGCTACGTCCGGTACTGCGGCTTGGCGTATGGAAAGTTGCGTAGTGGAGGTTAGAAGGTCAATGGCATTGTTGAAGATGGCGAGTAGTCCTATACCTTCCGTGCCAAGGAGTACGGCGGCAAATTTATTTCTGATAAAGGATATAATAATGGACACGGACTGCACCCCTCCGAATATTCCGAGGGCTTTCAGAATGTGTCTGTTAAGATTTCCTTTTTCAAAACTCATATTCCGTGTGTGACGTGTTTATCGCAACCATTCTTCCGGGTTACATTTTCGACCTTTATAGTGGATTTCGAATTTCAGCTGGCTGTAGTCCGGGTCATCGGGGTCTATGCGTAAGTTTCCGAGTGCTTGACCCATACGTACTTTTTCGCCTTTCTTCACTTTGAATGAGCGAAGTCCGCGGTATATCGTACTGTATTCTCCATGATTGATTATCACGCAGCCGGCACTCGGGATAAATCCTGCCACAGTCCCTTCGCACACCGCACTTACGGTAGCGCCTGGTGACGTGGAAATAGTGATTCCGTACTCGTGGCGTGAAATCTTGGTGACGGGGTCCGTGTTGGAGCCGAAGTGGAGAATTATCTTTCCGGATACGGGGTAGGGTAATAGTCCTTTCATAGAGGCAAATTCTCCTGTTCCGAGCATTGCAGAACCCTGTTTACTGTTGTCCTTCTCAGCCTTGCTGTTATTGTCAACAGGCTCTTTCTTCTGATTGTCAACAGGCGGAGTTTTGACAGGTTTTTGCTCTGCTTTATCTTTCTTGTTATCTTTTTTGCTGTCTTTCTTATTATCCTTTTTGTTATCTTTTTTCTTTTTTTGTTCATTCAGCTTTTTAGCCTCGGCATCAGCCTTTTTCTTAGCTTCACGGATAGAGTCCTGACGAGCTTTTTCCAGTCGTTGGGCTTCTTTCCTTTGTCGTTCCTGTTCTTCCTTGATGAGGCGATTAAGTTCGGCATTGTACTGTTCTTCCTCTTTTTGTCGGCGCTTGTATTCTTCCTGAAGAAGTTTTTGCTCCTTTTTCAAGTCCGTAATTATGGATTCGCACTTATTTCGTTCAGCCTCAAGTGCTTTAAGTTCTTTTTCAAGTTTTTGCAGAAGTTCCGCACGGGATTCTTTAAGCGCGTTAAGTTCCCTGCGCTTGTCATCAAGTAATTTTTTTGCTCGTTTAATTTCGTCGGATTTCGCTTTTTGCCATTTTGAAATTCTCTTTATCGCTTCAATCCTGTGGAAAGCTTGTGTAAAAGATTTTGAAGAGAAAATAAAGGCGAGGTTTGACATTGAGTTTCTGTTTCGCAGGTATGCTTTTTTCACTATAGTAGCGTATTTTGCCTGCATAGTTTTCAGTCGCTCGTCAAGTACTGTGACAGAGTCATCGATGACCTTGATTTTGAGGTCAAGAGCATCAATTTCGTCGTTAATATTGATTACGTTTGTCTGGTATTCGTCAATATTTGCTTGGAGTCGTTGCAGCTCATTCAGTTGAACTTTTACCTGCTTTTTCTTGGACTCGACTTTCTTGGCGGTTTCGCCTTTTTCCTTTTTTGCTTTGTTTCTTTCGGACTTTACTTGTTCGATTGACGTTTGCTGCTTTTTTTTAGTTTTTTTTCGGGCGGCAAACCCGGTGTCACAGCAAATAGTTGCTGCAACAATAATCGCAAGTAATATAGCCGAAAACTTTTTCATACGTTTTTAGTGTACAAATGCTTTGAGCAGTGCGGCTGCATTAATTCTTTGGTAACCCTTGAGAATTGTGATATGTTTTTTATCTGAAGGGTTATCAGTGCGAATGTCTTTCCACGACCAGCGGATACTTAGTTCCGCTTTCAGTTTTTGTGAGTTTATGACAATATCCGTAACCGCAGGTGAAATACCTATTGATGAGGATTTTACATCTTCATAGTTTGCGGTAATAGTGCCGATAGCAGTGCTTATAACTGTATTTTTAGGATTATTGTCCATTTTAAAGTAAGTAAACGTATAGTCAGCGAGTGGATTTTGTTTGACAGGGGCGGCAGTCCATTCATCACTTTCCTTGTCAAAAGTCTTGAAAAGAGATGCTTGCTTTATGTCGCTGATATGTTCGGTATGAGTAAACGGGTGTGCGAATAGCAGTGATTGGACGGAATTAATGTCAAATGACACGTTTGCAAGCACGTCAGTCAGTCTTTCCGCAGCATAGTATTTATGGTATTTATCTACGGCAATAATGGAGTCGTTTGTGATGTCAATCATTGCTATTTCCATACCTAAAAATCTCACTGAAAAGTATATGGAAGAGTCTCTGCAAACGTAAGCGCGGGCGGAGGCGGAGATGTTCGCAGGTGATTTCAATTCCAATTTTACCGGTACGCTTATAACGTTCCAGTCTGTGGCATTTTGCTCTATAACCGTCTTTAATCGTTCGTCTGAATGTGCGTATTCCGTTGTAGCCTTTCCCGTGCCGACTTGCTTTGAAGAGTTACAGGCAGTTAATAGAATGATGAGTGATAATATGCTTATACTTAATAGTTTGCGTATCATTATTATTTATAGAAATAAGTTTTATGTGTTACTTTCTTTTTCAGCAGTTCATCGTCAGGGGTCAGTTCAAGTGCCTGTTCCCAGAATTTTACAGCTTCGTCCGGGTCACCTGCCATAAAGTAAATGTCACCTGCGTGGTGGTAAATTTCGGCAGTAGGGTTCTCATCTAAGGCGAGAACCTTGTCGATATATTCTTTGGCGAGCTTGTAATTTTGCTTTTTGAAGAAAACCCATGCGTATGTGTCAAGTGAAGAAATGCTTTCAGGGTCTTTCTGTACAGCCTTTGCACTCATCTGTTCCGCCTTGTCGAGTTCTTTACCTTGGCAAGCGAGAGCGTACGCATAGTTGTTCAGGGCGAGAGCATTGTCGGGGTTGTAAGTGATAGCGAGGTCGTAGTATTTGATGACACTGTCGTTATCCTCCGTCCGCTGATAGATGTCGCCTATATTTGTGTATAGTTGTGAAATTTTATTGAAATCCTGTCGTTTAGCCTTGAGGAGTGTATCTACAGTGCTTTTAGCCAAAGCCTCTGCTTTATCGTATTGTTTGTTTTGCGAGTAAGCAATGGAAGTGATGTACATAATATCCGGGTTGCCGGGTATATTTTTCATTGCTTCTTCTCCGAGTTTTATAGCCTTTTGCAGTGAGTCACCGAATACGTTGAATGCTATATGCTGGTATACCCACTGTTGATTTGTAGGGTCAACATCAACAGCGTACTCTATTTGTTCGGCAGCCTTCGGATAGTCGTTAAGATAAGCGAGGTACTGGCTGTAAAGAAAGTGAATGTTTGCTTCGTGAGGGTGAATTTCCACGAGTTTGTCAAATAGTTCTCTTATTTTCGGCTGGTACTCCGGAATGTCGTAAATGTTTGCAATATAAGTTCTTAATATTTCGCATTTGATATCTACTTCAAGGCTGTTTTTTGTAAGTGCATTGAATATTTCTCTATCGTAAGCCGTAGAGTCGCCCTGACTGAGATAGTAAGAGGCTAACGTATAGTAAGCATAGCCGTTTGTGGAATCCGCTTCGCATGCACGTTTGTACTGCACGAGGGCGGAGTCAGGTCTGTTAAGTGACTGATAGACGCTTCCGGCTATGAGGTATGTTTTGGAATCATTGCCGGCACGTTTTACCATATCTTCAGTTTGGGCAAATGCGGCTGTGGTATCATTTGCGGTGAGGTATGCTTTGAGTTTGCTTATGGTAGCCCACTCTTGACCGTATTCAGGTTCAAGCGTATTATATATTGAGATGGCTTTATAGATATTAGCGGAATCTAAAGTAGCCACTAATGCATTTGCATAATACACTTTGATTTCCTTTTCGTCCGGAAATACGGTGTCAAGATTTGCCCACACTTGCAGTGCTTCATCGATGTAACCTTGGGTTGAAAGTACCTGTCCGTAATACATTGAAGTCTGCTTGTCTTCCGGGTGTGCTGTGTAATACTTTTTCAGCAGTGCAAGACCGTTTTCGAAAACGTCCTGAGTCTTGGCGGTCTGTATCTCATAGTTACCCTTGTTCAGGGCTGCGAAAGTATTGTTTGAGTCCATATCAAGAACTCTGTCGTAAAGCAGAAATGCCGTTCCTGAATTGTCAAGTGATGCCTGCTTGGCGGCTTCAACGTAGATGTAATCTATTTTTCTCTGTTTTGCAGCCTCGTCAGGGCTATCACCGATAGCGGTAAAAGCACATATTGCCATAGTCATCAGGACTACGACAGGTAATATTCGTAATTTATTATTCATTTTGCGATGTCTTGTTTAGTGCTATTTTACACCTGTGTGTCCGAATCCGCCGTCTCCTCTGTCCGTATCTGAAATTTCAGTGACGGCAGCCCATTCCACGTGAGAGTAACGTGTTACTACCATCTGGCAAATACGTTCTCCATCGTTTATTGTAAACGATTTGTTTGACAGGTTTATGAGTATTACTCCTATTTCTCCGCGGTAGTCGGCATCAATAGTTCCGGGGGTATTAACGAGGGTAATGCCGTGCTTTAATGCAAGTCCGCTTCTTGGGCGGAGTTGACATTCATAGCCTGAAGGTAACTCAATGTATAGTCCTGTCGGGACGAGTACTCTTTCAAGCGGTGCTAACACGATAGGGTGGACGATGTTTGCTCTGACGTCCATTCCGGCAGAGTCCGCTGTAGAATATTGTGGTAACTGATGATGAGAATTATTGATGATTTTAACTGTAACGTTGTCCATACTTATTATTTTTATGCAAAAATACTAATTAATGGGTTGTTAAGCAATTATTATTTAAGGAAAAAGTGGCTGCAACGTAAAAACTTTGTCACGCAGCAGCCACAATTACTTTTAATAGATTTCAGAGAGTAAGTCGCTAATCTTCGCTTACTCGGGTCTTGGCTTTTGATTTTGACTTGGAAGCGGAAGAATTCATATCTTTTTCTTCTTTGATATCAACTTCGTTATGTTTACTGTCAATAACTTTGTACTGCAAGTAAGCGAGTGATTGGTCAGGTAAGATTTTGAATCCGCCTCCTATCGCAAATTTCCACTTTGTAGCAAGTGAAATAATTCCTTTTTTAAGGTACGCATCAACGTAAGGGTGAACATATACGATAAAGTTTTTCATTTTAAGTGTCTTTACCATATACTCGATTTTTTCTTCCAGCGTATCTGTAAATAAGAGTGATGGCTGTACAATACCTTTGCCAAAGCATGACGGACATTCTTCCGTGGTAACAAGGTCAAGAGCCGGTCTGACGCGTTGACGTGTTATTTGCATCAGTCCGAATTTGCTGAGCGGTAAGATGTTATGGCGTGCTCTGTCGTTTGCCATTACTTCGCGCATGTGGTCATATAGTGCTTGGCGATGTTCAGCCTTTGCCATATCTATAAAATCCACCACAATGATTCCTCCCATATCTCGGAGCCTTAATTGTCTTGCAATTTCGTCGGCTGCACGGAGATTTACTTCAAGGGCATTTGACTCTTGGTCGTTTGTTGCTTTAGCTCTGTTTCCGGAGTTAACGTCAATGACGTGTAATGCCTCCGTATGCTCAATGATTATGTATGCGCCGGACTTGAAAGACACTGTTTTGCCGAAAGATGATTTTATCTGACGAGTGATATTGAAATGGTCAAATATCGGCTGGTCGTCAGCGTAAATATTTACGATATCCTTTCTTTCAGGTGCTATGAGCGTGACGTATTTGAGTATTTGCTCATATATTTCGGCATTGTTTACGTGAATACTTTCAAAGGTCGGACTGAAAATGTCACGGAGAACACCTACAATACGGCTTTCTTCTTCAAAAATCAGCGAAGGCACATCTGCATGCTGCGCTTTTTCAATAGCCTTTTCCCAACATTCAATGAGGGTCTGCAGTTCATTGTTCAGTTCTGCTACTTTTTTCCCTTCAGCAGAAGTTCTGACTATTACACCGAAGTTTTTAGGCTTGATAGAGCCGACGAGTTGTCTAAGTCTTGTTTTTTCCTCTGTAGATTTGATTTTTTGCGAGATTGAAATTTTGTCGCAGAATGGAATGAGTACGAGATAACGTCCTGTGAATGAGATTTCTGTGGTTAGTCTCGGTCCTTTTGAGGAAATAGGCTCTTTAACTATCTGTACAAGTAATTCTTGTCCCGGAGTGATAACGTCAGTGATAGTTCCGTGCTTGTCAATTTCCGCTTTTAAGTTTATCTTGGAGATATTGGGTATTTTCTTTTTGTCTTCCAAGAGTTGCTTTACAAATTCAGCGTAAGTGGTAAATCGTGAGCCAAGGTCTAAGTAATGAAGAAAAGCGTCTTTTTCGTATCCTACATTTATGAATGCCGCATTCAGCCCCGGCATAAGTTTTTTTACCTTTGCCAGGTAAATATCGCCAACGGCGTATGCAAGGCTGCGGGATTCTTTTTGTAGCGACACGAGTCGAGAGTCTTCAAGAAGTGCTATTGACACTTCGGAGGGCTGTACATCTACGATTAGTTCGCTTTTCATCAAGTTTCTTTAAAAATGTTGTTAATTTGTAATTGATTGTTGTGTTGCCACCGCATTAATTGCGTGACAGCACAGGCTGAGTACCGTAGCCGGTTAGGCGTCAGGCAGGTTTGTTCTTAAAAATGCAAAGAACAAACTTTTCGCTGTAAAGGTGTTAATATGACACGTTCGCAAAAAAAGTTTGTTCTTGTATAGCATTTTTGTCTTTCTAAGAAGTCTTGATTATTTCTTCTTATGACGATTCTTTCTTAAACGTTTTTTACGTTTGTGTGTAGCCATCTTGTGGCCTTTTCTTTTCTTTCCGCTTGGCATTTTTGCAAAAATTAAAAGGATTAATAATAAAGTTTACTTGAAACCGACTTTGCTGCTGCGGCGCGGTAAGCCACATTCAGTTTTGTCGATTGTCGGTATTTGTATCTATTATTTTACCTCGCTCTTGAATGCGTCAGATGGTTTGAACGCAGGAATGTTGTGAGCAGGGATAATGATAGTAGTCTTTTGAGAAATGTTGCGAGCTGTCTTTTCAGAACGCTTTTTGAGGATAAAGCTGCCGAATCCGCGAAGATATACGTTTTCGCCTTTAGATAGTGAGTCTTTAACAACTTCCATGAATGCCTCTACTGACTTGAGGACAATTTCTCTTGGAAGGCCTTTGGATCTGGCAATTTCGTTAACAATATCAGCTTTTGTCATTTTTTTAAACGTTTATAGAAGTTAGTAATAATTTCTTTAATTTTTACGCATAAAAATTCGGGGCTTGTTAGAGCCTTTGTTTTTTGCAAGTGCAAATATCGCAATTTTTTTTCAATAAAATGCAATATATCAGCAACTTTTTTTGCTTTTGCCGTGTATTATGGCTCCTTTTACTCCTTTGTGTATATTTATTGTTTTAAAATGCTCCTTTTCTTCTATGTCTTTTGCGGATTATTCACTATCCGGGGTTACGATGATGGATTATTCAGAGAGTATTTTTGAATACTGAGCATCATCGGTGATTATTTCCACTGCTTTATTGTAAATCGGGTTGAGTGAATTTACGATTTGGAAGTAAGATGATGTGTCAAACAGGTCTCTGGCTATAAGTCCTTTTAATATAATAGTGATAACATTTTTGCTTTTTTCAAAGTCTGCATCTACGTATTCCACGCCTTCTCTTTGTCCGAGGTCCACGAGGTCGCGGAGGTGGTTTTCTGTGATGTTGAACGATGCGATGTAGTTTTCTATCGTGCGATATTTGGATTTGAGGTCGTTGCGATTTTTATCTACGTATGTCACTGCAAATCTGTTTAGTACGCCTTTTGCTACGAGGTTTCTGTAATAGTTGCTGTAGCCGGTAGTGTCTATGGCTACGAACTTATCCGGCATAATTCCGCCACCGCCATATACGAGACGATGCTTTTTAAGGGTGTATGCCTTGAGCGATTCGTCGAAGTGAATACTGTCGGCTGAAGTAAATTCACCTGCATCGTATCTGTGCAGAATATCTTCGAGGTATTCGTCTGTTTCGCCTAACTTGTAAGGCTTTTGGATAAGTCGTCCCGAGGGTGTCATATAGCGTGACACGGTGAGTCGTATCATTGTGCCGTCAGGGAATGGAAACGGACGCTGTACAAGCCCTTTGCCGAATGTCCTTCTGCCAACGATTACACCTCTGTCGTGGTCCTGAATTGCTCCGGAGAGGATTTCGGCTGCTGATGCGGTGTATTGGTTTGCCATGATCACTATTTTCCCTTCACGCATCACACCTTTTGTTTCTACCGTAAATTCGTGGTATTCACCTGTTCTGTTTGCTTTTGTGGATACTATTACTTCGCCCGGATTAAGAAATTCGCTTGCAAGTTCTACTGCCGAGCCAAGGTAACCGCCACCGTTATCTTCAAGGTCAATAATTACGTTTTTCATTCCTTTTTTCTTGAGTTCAAGGAGTGCTTTGCGGAATTCTTTACCTGTGCTTTCTGCAAAACGTGCCACTCTGATGTAACCTGTTGTGTTGTTTATCATGTAAGAGGCGTCAATGCTGTAAATAGGAATGTTATCGCGTGTGATACGGAATACGATAGGGGCGTTTTCACCCTTGCGGATTACTGTCACGTCAATGTTCGTACCTTTTGGCCCTTGAAGTATATTTTTTACTGTGTAGTCCGGGCGTTTGACTCCGGAAATTATGGAGTCACCGGCACTGATAATTTTATCACCGGCAAGCATACCCACTTTTTCCGACGGACCTCCGGAGATAGTCTGGATTACGTACAGTGTATCGTTCAACATCTGGAATTGGATACCTATGCCGGAGAAAGAGCCTTGGAGTGGAGTGGTCAGTTCTTTTGTTTCCTCTTTATTGGAATATATGGAGTGAGGATCAAGTTCTTTGAGCATTGCAATAATGCCTTGTTCCACAATCTTGCTGTCGTCAATAGAATCTACGTAGAAGTTTTCTATTATTTTTTCCGCCATCAGGAGTTTGCGTGCATTATTGTCGTTGTCGGCTTTGATAGCAGTTATCGTAATGATGCTTATAACTATTAAGAGTAATTTTTTCATCGTTTTATAATCGTAAAGTGTATTTTTATTTGTATTTGTCAGGGTAGAAAATCCGTGGTGTCGTATCCGTACTTGTCAAGTTCTCTCACTACGGAAGAGCTGATAGATGCGTGCTCAGGCAGTGTGAACAGGATAACGGTTTCAATACCCGCTATTTTTCTGTTTATATCCGCCATATTCTGCTCGTATTCAAAGTCCGTAAACGAGCGTACACCGCGAAGAAGGTATTTTGCATCGTATTGCTTGCATACGTCAACGGTGAGTCCGTGGTACGAAATGACTTCTATATTCTCAATGCCCTTTACGGCTTTTTTAATCTGTGTAATTCTTTCTTGCTCTGAGTGAGTGGACTGCTTCTTGTCGTTAATGCCTATTGCTATGATTATTTTGTCAAATAATTCCGCTGCACGCCTCACTATGGATTGATGTCCTATAGTGAATGGATCAAAAGAACCGGGAAAAACTGCTATTCGCTGTGTTGCCATTTCTTATTGCATTATTTGTGTGTCATCTTCAATAACAAGGTTGTCAATGATAAAGTTTTGTCGTTCCGACGTGTTTTTACCCATATAGAATTCAAGCAACTGTGCTACTCCGTCATCTTTGCGGAGCGTCACTCGGTCTGCTCTCATATCTTGACCGATAAAGCCGCGGAATTCTTCCGGGGAAATTTCACCAAGTCCTTTAAATCGTGTTATTTCCGCATTCTGTCCGAGTTTCTGAATTGCTGAAATTCGTTCTTCGTCGGAGTAACAGTAATATGTATCTTCTGCCACTTCGCCTTTTTTCTTACCTGCACTTCGCTTTGACGTCTTCTTGTTTCTGACGCGGAATAGCGGAGTCTGAAGTACGTAAACGTGCCCTGTCTTCACGAGTTCCGGACAGAACTGCAGGAAGTAAGTCAGGAGTAGTAGTCTTATGTGCATACCGTCAACATCGGCATCGGTAGCAATAATCACATTGTTGTATCTTAAGTCGTCAATGGATTCTTCGATGTTCAGTGCTGCGCGGAGCAGTGCAAATTCATCATTTTTATATACTTCCGCAAGTGGCATGCTGTAAGTGTTCAGTGGCTTGCCTCGGAGTGAAAACACGGCTTGAGTTTCCACATTTCTTATCTTGGTGATTGAGCCGGCTGCAGAGTCACCCTCGGTGATAAAGATTGAGGATGCGAGTTTCTTCTCTCCGTCACCTTTAGTGTCGCACAGGTGTACGCGGCAGTCGTAAAGTTTTTTGTTGTGAATAGCAAGTTTTTTGGCTCTCTCTTTTGCTTGCTTTGTTACTCCTGCCATTGCTTTTCTATCTCTTTCGCTTTCCTGAATCTGCTTGAGCATAATGTCTGCTATGTCAAGATTGCGGTGGAGGTAGTTGTCGAGTTCTTTCTTTATAAAGTCTCCTATAAATTTTGCTACGGTAGGACCGTCCGGACCAACATCGCGACTACCGAGTTTTGTCTTTGTCTGTGATTCAAAAACGGGTTCTTCCACCTTGATGGCTATTGCGGCAATCATACCGTTTCTGATGTCAGAGTATTCGAATGGCTTGCCGAAGTAGTCCTTGATAGTTCTTGATACGGCTTCTTTGAAAGCAGTCAAGTGAGTACCGCCTTGTGTGGTATACTGTCCGTTTACGAATGAGTAATATTCTTCGCCGTACTGTGAGGCATGGCAAAGTGCTATTTCTATATCATCGCCTTTAAGGTGAATAGGTTCGTAGAGTGGGGCGTTGGTCATGTTTTCACGCAGCAGGTCGAGAAGTCCGTTTCGTGAAACAAGTTTTTTGCCGTTGAATGTTATTACGAGCCCCGTATTGAGGAATGTATAGTTCTTCAGCAGCGGCAGTATATGGTCTTCGCTGTATTTATAGTCACGGAATATTGATGCGTCAGGAGTGAACTCCACTAATGTGCCGTTCGGCTCCTCGGTAAGTTCAACATCGTACTCGTGAACTATTTCACCCTTTGAAAACTCTACTCTTTTCACTTCCCCGTCTCTATGGCTGGCTATGACGAATGATGTGGACAGTGCGTTTACCGCTTTAATACCCACGCCGTTAAGTCCTACGGATTTCTTGAATGCCTTGGAATCGTATTTACCGCCGGTATTCATCTTGGCAGCTACGTCAACGACTTTCCCTAATGGCACACCTCGACCGTAGTCTCGAACTTTTACAGATGTTTCCGTCACTTCAACGATAATCTGTTTGCCGAACCCCATCATATATTCATCAATAGAGTTATCAAGCACTTCCTTCAGAAGAACGTAGATACCGTCATCACTGTTTGTGCCGTCTCCGAGTTTTCCGATATACATACCGGGACGTTTACGGATATGTTCTTTCCAGTCAAGTGTCTTGATATCACCTTCGTTGTAGTCTGTAACGGGTGATGTTTGATTTTCATTATTCAGGGTATCGTCTGTAGCCATTGCCTTAATTTTGTGTTGGGTAAAGTTTTCAAGATGACAAATATACAAAATTTTTATGGTTTTTCTTGCCATTTTTCTATAATTCTGACTTAGATAATGTATATACCAAATGTCAAGCGTTAAACAGTGCTAAAAAACTATGAAAAGTTAAAATTAAATTTGTTAAAACAAATATCTTTTATATCTTTGTGACAGAAACGTAACAAACACCGACACTAATGAAAAGACTATTTACATACTTCCTTCTTGCAGCCTCTGTTTTCACAGCGGGCGCACAGAACTTGTCTCATAGTCTTAAACATCAGCCGTTACACGAAATTTATGCCAACAATGCCTCTGCGGTTTGTTCTTCTATTCTTCCTTCAGCCACTATTAACTTCCTTGAAAACAGAGTTGAGTATAGTGAAGATTACGACTTCGAGATGGCAAACGATATGATTAATTATGCCAAGAAATTCTTAGGCACTCGTTATCGTAGAGGCGGAAAGACTCCTGCCGGGTTTGACTGCTCCGGATTTACGAGTTACGTTTTCCGTCAGTTCGGTTACTCTCTCGGTGCTTCTTCGCGCGACCAGGCTCTTCAAGGGCAAGCTGTTGCCAAGGAAGATGTTTTGCCGGGCGATATATTAGTATTTAACGGTCGCAGAATCGGTGGTGCAGTAGGACATGTAGGCATAGCAATCGCTTACGACCACGATAAGGACGAAATCACTTTCATTCACTCTGCTAATGGCGGAGGTATAAGAATTGATAAGACGTCAGCTCCGTATTACAAAGCTCGTTATATCGGGGCTCGCAGAATGTTGAAATAATATCTTGTAAATTATAATAGCAATAATAGTAAGAAAACGGTTGCGTATCACACGCAACCGTTTTTATGTGTCATTATATCAAGGATTAACTTATCCGTTTCGTTCATTCCGTCACGACCGATATGCGTGAGGTTTCGGATAGTTTGGTCAATATCATCATCAATAATACCTTCAACAGACGTAACGCACTGTCCTTCCATTGCCATCATTGCTGAAATCATAGCCGTTGACACACCGCTTGAAAGTTTCATTGAGCAGCTCGGTTTTGCACCGTCACAAATCATACCGGTAAGGTTAGCAATCATATTTTTAGTAGTGGCTACCACTTTATCGTAGTCACCGCCCATAAGATAGCAAATGCCGCAAGCCGAGCCTGTTGCCGCTACTACGCAGCCGCATAGTGCCGACAGTCTGCCAAGACTTTGCTTGATATAAATCACCGTCAGGTGGCTCAGAATTAATGCGCGTATTGTCTGCTCTTCAGATGCAAACATTTCTTCGGCATATATTACTACTGGTAATGTGGCAGCAATGCCTTGATTGCCACTGCCGCTATTGCTCATCACGGGGATAGGTGCGCCTGCCATTCGAGCATCACATGCTGCTGAGGTGTAACTGAGTACGCGTGAAAAAGGACTGTCACCCATCACCGCTCTTTGTCTTGCACAGTGTAATGTCCTGCCCACTTCGTGTCCGTATTGACCGGTGAACGATTGCTCTGCAGCAGCCTTGTTCAGTCGTCGTGCTTCAAGGATAAAACGTATTTCGTCAAGAGGTGATTCCATCGCAAATTCCCACACTGTTCTCATTGACAGGTTTACACTGTCTGCCGAGTCATCTGTATGGCAACAGGTCTGTGTGTCGAGAATTACGTTTTCGTTATCAGCAAGATAGACGAAGTTCGTGTGTCCGCCGGAAATAATTGCCTTTGCGGTATTTCCTTCAGCATCGGCGGCAATTACTTCAATGTACAGTTTACCACAGTCTCCGGCTTTAAGCCCGATGTGGATAGCATTTCTATAAATTATTTTCTTAGCATACTCCACAGCCTCGGGTGTCACGTCTTTAAGCACTTCAAGGTCGTAAGCACTCTTACCGATAGTCGCACCTAAAGCCACTGCAATGGGTAGTCCTATCATTCCGGTACCCGGGATACCTACTCCCATAGCATTTTTCAGAATATTTGCACTAAGCAGTACTTCCAAACTTCTTGGTTCGCAACCTAAGATTTCCTTTGCTTTTGCAGTGCATAGTGCCGCGGCTATAGGTTCCGTACAGCCTATCGCAGGGACAACCTCGCGATTTATCAGACTTATTATTTGTTTTCTTTGATTTTCCGGCAACATTTGCGATTAATAAAAAGTTATTGTAAAAGTTTTCTTCCATTCGTCTCTTCCAGTATTTTCATTTGGTGGATGGCAATTTTGTTTAGTTTAGTCTTGCTGTCATTCCAAACATAGCCATATTAAGAGCGTCTGCTTCATTTGCATATTTTATAGAGGATTGTTCTTGTGTCACTTCTGTGGGAATAAGTTTTGTTTTAATAGCATCGGTGTGAATTCGATAGTTTATTTTAGATAATTCACGTTTTGCAGACCAGGCTGTTTGTATCTGTTCGTTTGCTTTTAAACGTTGGAATTCACGGACTAGATATAATTTGAATTCAACGGATACCCATGATGCAAATTC
>JALEMF010000091.1 GCA_022768005.1 Bacteroidales bacterium
TCCCATTCCGAACAGAGAAGTTAAACCTCACCGCGCCGATGGTACTGCGAAAGCGGGAGAGTAGGTCACCGCCACTTTTATAAAGCCTCTGAAACAAATGTTTTCAGGGGCTTTTCTTTTTTAATCCCTGATGGTCAAAAAAGGTATTAATAATTTTCGGAAAAATTTCTCGAATAATAAAAACGCACTAATTTTTGATTAGCGCGCTTTGTATTTTGGGTTGAAAGTCTTTATTGTAGTGCTTGTTTGATGTCTTCAAACAGGTCATCAACGTCTTCGAGTCCTACTGATAAGCGGATTGTGGTGTCAAATACGTCCATTTCGGCTCTTTGCTTGGCTGTAAATGGTCCGAAGATTGTTGATGCAGGATGGATAGCGAGTGTCTTGTTGTCAAAGAGATTAGTGGCTCTTTTTACGAGTTTTAATTTGTTGAGGAAATTAAAGCATGCCTGTTCGCTTTCCAGGTCTATTGTCATCATAGCTCCGGCGGTTTTTCCGTATTGTGTCACTGATATGCTGTGGAATGGGTTATCTTCAAATCCTACGTAGTTTACTTTTTTAATTTCTTTGAGTGTGCGGAGTTTTGTAGCGAGTTCAAGTGTGTTTTTTGATTGGAGTGTGTATCTTGCATTAAGATTTTCAAGTCCGAGAGTCTGCATATAAGCTACGTGCGGCGTCATATATGCACCGAGGTTCATAAGTGTCTCACGGCGCATTTTTTCTTGAAAATCAGGGATTGTGCCGTAATCTATTATTAGTCCTCCTATAGTAGTTGCACCACCGGAGATATATTTAGTGCTTGATATTACTTCGATATCCACTCCGAGGCTGTGAGAGTAAAATTCCGTGAATGGAATAACAGTTGTGTCAGCAACGACAGGTACTCCGAATTTGTGTGCTATTTCACTTAATGCTTTAGTATCAGCTACTTCGAGTTGCGGGTTGGTCATTATTTCAAAGAATAGACAGCAAGTGTTTTCGTCAACAGCTTTTTTGACTTCTTCAAGGTTAATCAGGTCAACTGCTCTACATTCTATTCCAAAGCGAGTGAGTGTCTTGGATATAAGTGCAAAGGTGTTGCCGAAAAGATGTCTTGATGTGACGATATTTTTGCCGGCACTTGCGAGTGTGATAAGGACGTTGCTGATAGCAGCCATACCTGAATTGACAGCTATTACATCACGAGCGTTTGTCAGCATTTTTACCCTGTCTTCAAGGTTTATTACAGTAGGGTTTGTGACACGAGAGTAGTCAGGCTCATTAATACGTCCGCAGAAAGCATCTGCCATTATTGTTGCATTTTCGAACTCGTATGCGTCAGTGTGATAAACCGGCATTGCTATTGCTCCGTAGGCATCGCGGTGTGGAAAAGGTGATTGTATGGCTATGGTTTTTTTTTTCATCTTAAAAAAGTTTTTTTGGTTTTGTGGCTTGAAATTCTTTGAGGTATTCCGGAGTACAATAAGCTGTGTCAAGGAATTCTTTCCTTGAATAAGCTCTTTCAGCGAGTGCGCACATATCTACTGCAAGTGGCTTGATGTCTTCAATAAATATTGCATTATCGTTTTTTATAACGTCACGGACTTTATCACTTCCGTTTCCGAAAAATGCGACTTTGTTTTCTTTTAACCATTTGTCAAAACTGTCCGGCTCTACTATAAGCGGTGTAGGTTCTACGAGTGTGTTAAGCCCGAGGTCGTAAATGGCGGTATAGACTTCCATTCTGCGAGCATCAATCATCGGTGCATAAAGGACTTCAGGGTCGATGTCATTACGGAACATAGCCGATACTGTCATTAACTGGAGTGTGCTGATTCCAATGAGTGGAATGTCCAATGCGTAAGCAAGTCCTTTTGCCTCCGAAAGTCCTATTCGGAGTCCTGTGTAACTACCGGGTCCCATACTTACTGCTACGGCGTCTAATTTGAGTTCTTTGTCACGAGCGTAGTCAAGGCAACGTTTGACAAATCCTGTGAGCATAGTAGCATGGTTCTGACCTTCAAAATTTTCAAGGTGAAATAGTATCATTCCTTCTGCAGTAAGTGCAGCGGAACAAACTTCTGTAGATGTTTCAATATTTAATATTACTGCCACTGTATGAGTATTTAAGTATGTAATATTCAAGGAATGTCGCAGCGTGTCAGTAATGATTTTCCACGCTATACGGCATACCGATTATTATACTGCAAATTTACTCATTTTTTTTGTAATCTCTTCATTAATGTAATATTCTCTATCACTGACCGCACATCGTAGACGTGCGATTATGCAGGAAGTTTGCCGGTTGAACCTGTGTATGAACCGGTTGATAATGAATTATAACAAAAATGAGTGAAATATTTGTATAGTTAAAATGTAATATATATCTTTGTAAATATCTATAAGAAATACACACGAATTTAATATAATTACGAATTTGTGAATAAAGGAAGTTTATCACTCGATAAACTAAGTAGAGTGTGAAAAATAAGAGGACATAGCCGTGACGGTTACGTCCTCTTAGTTCTTGTATCCGGTGGTATTTCGGTTACCACCCATTTGTTAACGAAAATTCATTGAGGTATTACTTTTTCAAGTTTGCCAATGACTTGCGGTATTCTTCAATATTGAGGTTTCTGTGAGCGACTCCGCTCTTTATTGCGGCTTCTGCTACGGCAGGTGCAATGCTTGTGAGGAGTCTGCTGTCAAATGGCGAAGGAATGATGTGCATCGTGTCAAAGTTTTCACTGTCTTGTGCCAGTTTAGCGAGGGCATATACGGCTGCAAGTTTCATTTCTTCGTTGATTTTTGTAGCCCAAGAGTCAAGTGCGCCGCGGAAGATGTAGGGGAAACCAAGGACGTTGTTTATCTGGTTAGGGTAGTCGGAACGTCCTGTAGCGTAAATGATGTCTTTGCGGGTGTTCATTGCCGTTGCATAGTCAATTTCGGGGTCCGGGTTAGCGAGTGCGAAAATGATAGGATTTTCAGCCATAGAAAGTAGCATTTCCGGGGTGACAACGTCTTTAACTGACAGTCCTAAGAGCATATCCGCACCTTTCAGTGCATCGGCGAGTGTATTTAAGTCCTTATCTGTGGCGAAAACACTTTTTTGCGGAGTTAATTCTCTTCTGTCTTTACGAATGACGCCTTTATGGTCACACATGACGATGTTTTCTTTTTTGACACCGAGGGTGATATAGAGTTTTGTGCATGCTATAGCGGCAGCGCCCGCACCGTTAACTACGAGTTTAAGTTCTTCAATTTTTTTCCCTTGTAGTTTGAGTGCATTGAGGAGTCCTGCTGCGGTGATGATAGCCGTTCCGTGTTGGTCGTCGTGCATTATAGGAATATTACATTCTTCGCGGAGTTTTTCTTCAATCTTAAAACATTCAGGTGCTTTTATGTCTTCAAGATTGATAGCACCGAATGTCGGTGAAATTGCTTTTACTATTTCCACAAATTTGTCAGGGTCAGTTTCGTTAATTTCAATATCGAAACTGTCAATTCCCGCAAAAATTTTGAATAGTAATGCATTTCCTTCCATAACGGGCTTTGCGGCGGAAGCACCGATGTCTCCAAGTCCGAGTACCGCAGTACCGTTAGAAATTACGGCAACGAGGTTTGACTTGTTTGTATATTTGTAAACGTCTTTTTCGTTATCTGCAATTTTTTCGCAGGGAAAGGCTACTCCGGGGGAGTAGGCTAATGCAAGGTCTTGCTGTGATGAATGTGGCTTTGTGGGAGATGTCTCGAATTTGCCCGGTTTCGGGTATTGATGATAGTCCAGAGCCATCTGCTCCGTGACGGAAATATGATGTAATTCTTTCATAATATATTGTACCTATATACTTTTCTAACGGAAATTTCAGTAAAATGTTTTTTACTTTGGATTAATTAAAGTTAATAATGGTGGCGCTATAAGGAGAATTCATATTTCAAGTGCTGAGTATCTACGACAGACCGAAGATGAGTGTACTTTTACCGTATGTCACTTCGCTTATACGGTGTTCCGGCAGATATTTATTTCTTAGTGAAGGCTTTATTGATGTTGATGGTTACTTTGTACGGAGTGGCTTGAGTACGTGGCTTTCTGCTTTTGTAATAATAGAAAGAGTGTTGTATATCCCAGGTTTTAAATGCTACAAGGCGAGTCTCTTTGTCCGGGATAGAGTAGATTATGTCCAGTGTTCGAGATGTGAGTTTTCGATCAAGGATGTCAAAGTAGTCAATAGTGATGTTGATTTTGTCAATAGTCTGTCCGCTATTGTTGATGACAAATACGCTTTCACGGTCTGCTCCTATTGGTTTGTCGTAACCAGTGAAAATGATGGCGGAATCCGTAATAACAGTGATTTCTTCGTACTGAATGTTGACGGCTTCCGTTGTAACGGAGTCTGTACGCAACTTGAGTTTTTTGCGAGTTGTCTTTTCCGCACTTGCAGTGGCAGTGATAAAGACGACAATCAGTATGGCTGTTATTATTCTCATGGCGGACTAAAGGTAAATGGGGAATGAACGTGCTTCCGGCACGATAGGGTATATCTTGACGCACCCGTTAGCAATGTTGGCTGATTTTTTATCTCGGACTACGGATATTCGGAATAAGTAAGGCAGCCAACGCCAAAAGTCCAGTCTCACTTTATTACTGCCGGAATTAAATGTCAGCCGTCCCTTGTCTGTTAAGTCCAGAATATATTTTTTCAGTTTCAGTGACTTGTCGCCATGAATATCGGAATACAGCTCTGCTGTAAATTGTGTGGCGGAAGCGGAAGAATAGATGTGTCCGATAAGCGTGCCGTCTTCCACGTCATCGTCAACGGAGGATACGATTACCACATTGTATCGGCTGATGTGCGAATCTATGTTTACTTCAGCGCGTTCCACAGCTACAGTTGCGCCGTCAGGCAAAAATTGCCATATTCCTTCAATATCGGCAAGGGAGGTTTGGCTCAGCCTGGCTTTGACTTCATCATATTCGTAGCCTCGCAACACTTCTGTTTCCTCAGCCGCCAAGGGCTGAAAAGATGCAATGATGAACAGTAGCAATATTATTGTACTCAGCTTTTTCAAACAGTAGCAAATTTATATGTTAGTCCGAAACTCAAAATTTCTTTTAACTGCCAGGTGTGCCACTTGGTGTCTTCAATACGCGGAGTTGAAGAGTCGTAGCGCAGGTGAACGTAAATCTGAGTGGATAAGTACCTGTTTACGGCGAAAGCTATTGTATGTTCCCAATCACCTTGTACGTAAGAATAGTCCGTGAAGAAATACATACGAGACGTGTAAGTGATATTGTACGCAGCTTTCCACTTTATTTTTGCTTCAGCATTACTACCGTATTGGCTTGCAGTGTTTTTATCTTGGTCGATGCCGAAATCCGCTTTGTTGAGTCTGTTGTCAGTGCAGATTTTAAGGTTATAAGAGAGTGGAGAGATTGAAGTGTCGAAGGTGAAAGTTTTCTTTGCATTTGTGTGGCTGTAACTCATACCGAGACCGACGTTTAGCTCACCCGGTGAAAGAAATGCGGCAGTTACATCATTAGTGTTGCTCTTATAGTTAGTCAGCAGCTGTGTCTTGAACATTGTGGTGATAGAATAAAACCAGTCTCTGGCAGCTCTTACACCGAACTTGGTGTTTATCTGGAAGAGGTCTTCGGAGATACTATAGTTTCTCAGCGAATCTTCCGGAGCACTGTTGAGAGCGAGTTTGTACTGGATTGTATTCTCAAAGAGAAGATTCGGGTGGAAAGCGCGATTAAGTTTTACGTTATGTATCGCTTGGCAGATAATATTGAGGTTGTTGTTACCGCCTTGATACCAGTTTGGGGAATTATATGCTTGTGAGAAGTGGAGTGATGCTTCAAAGTCGTTTAGCCAATTTTTACGTTTTATATCCACAGGCTTTGGAGCATCTTTCACCTTGTTGCGGTCAACAGGATTTTCTTCAATAACTATGGTAGCCTTTTTAGGGTCAACTTTAGCGTGATATTCCTTAGGAGGGTCCGGCAATAAGTTTTCATTGTACACGGCGAGTGACGGGTTTGAAAACATTGTGCGTTGACGCAGCATAGTTATATCGTTCTGTAATCTTTTTTGACGAGAAATCCAGTTGTACAGAGGGTTGTCATTATCTTTCTTTATAGAGACGCTGTCACGCGTGAGTCTGAAACGGTCGTAAACAAGTTTGCCGAAAAGTCGCTTGGGGAGCGTCATGTCCGTCACATTCAGAGTAGTGTCCACGCTGAGAGTGTCGGTGACGTTTGCACCTATGTGCTTTGAAGAATATAAGTCGTCAAAGAAAAAGTCAGATGAAACGTCATCGTCATTATTTGCGCTCACAGTCTGCGGAGCGAGCAGGATTATGGTAAGAGGTATTAATATCTTGCGGAGTATCATAGATTTTCGTTGTGAAAAAGTTTGGTTGCAATACTACTTGCAAAGGTATTAAATAATTTTGTTATTAGCGAATAAGTCAGCACACTTTCTTGCCTGCGGCTATAATTCCTGTAATAAGTCCCGTACCGATGATTACTGCAGTCACGATGAGTACGTCAGTGGCGTTTACAACAACGGGATATACGTCGGTGGCAAGATTGGCGTTGCTTGCTGCCGTTATTTTTATTATCCCGAAGAATTGCTGTGCGAGTGATAGTACTACGCCGGCGATAATACCTATAAGCCCTCCTGCAAGACAAATCAGCCAGCCCTGGAATACGAATATTCTACGTATCATTCCATCAGTTGCGCCCATTGCGCGCAGTATATCCATATTAGGACGTTTGTCTATTATCAAAATGGAGATGGTGGATATAATGTTGAATGATGCGATTATGAGAATGAAAGCGAGCATCAGGAATGTTACCCACTTTTCTATTGAAATCATCTTGAATGAGTTTTCTTCCTGCTCTATTCTGCTCTTAATGTTGTAGTCGGGAAGTACGCTGTTTAATTTGCTTTTCACCGATGATACGTCTGATGTGTAAATATTTAACGCAGATGCAGTATTTTCGTCATAATCAAGCAGATTGCGGGCAGAGGAGATTGGCAAGATGATTATGTCCATGTCGTAAGTGTCCTGTTGCAACTGATAGACACCGGAGGCTATAAATGATTCCGAGCGGAATGATGATGAAGGGTTTGATACGTGAATATTTCCTTCGCGCCGCGGCACATAGATGTCAATGTACTTAAAACTTCCCGGGCGAATATTCAAGTCAATGGCTACTCCTACGCTAAGCACGGCATAGTTGTAAACGGAATCGCAGCCCACGTTGTCATCACCGTCAATGATTACACTCTTAAGGCATGACGACTCCGAGAATGTGTCACTTACTCCGAGAATGTTTACAGGCGTCTGTGCGTCCTGCACCGCTGCAAGTGCCTGATGAGTGATAATGGGTTCAATGCGTGTAATTCCGTTAATGGAGGATAATACGTCATTCATGGAGTCAACACTGGATATTACGTTGCTGTCTGCAGACGTTATTTGCAGAGGTGGCGCAAGGAGCGATAGCCTGTCTTCCGAAAGTTTTGAAAACCCGTTGAATATAGACAATACCACCACCATCGCCATAGTGGCAACAGCCACTCCGGACACGGATATGAGTGATATTATGTTTACCGCGTGGTGCTGCTTGTGAGAAAACAAATATCGCAGTGCTATTTTCAGCGGGAAATTCATATCAATAAGTGGCGGATAAATTATTCCTTATCGGAATTATCTTTGTCGCCTTTTAGGAGATTGTCTATATTTTCGATATAGTCAAGTGAGTCATCGATGTGGAAAAAGAGTTCGGGAGTTTTGCGGAGTTGATATCTCACTTTAGCGGCAAGTTCGTAGCGAATGGATTTAGAGTTGTGATTAATGCTGTCAATGATTTCCTGTCCCTTTTCAGACGGGAAAATTGAAAGGTAAGCGCGAGCAATACTCAAGTCCGGAGAAACTTTCACCGCACTTACGGAAATAATCACGCCATGTGTTTTTGCAGTCTGCTGACGAAAAATTTCGCTGAGTTCTTTTTGTAGCAGACGAGAAATTTTAGCTTGTCTTGTTGATTCCATATATTAGTTTTACAATTATCAGTACAAAGGTACTAAATTTTTATGCGTAATATTGTTGTGTATCGTAAAATTTTGCCTATCTTTGTGGAATAGGTAACGAAATATATTAATTCTTTAAAATTATAACCGATGTCACTAATGAAAAATCTTTCCGGAGATGGAGAAGGCTTGATTGCCGCAACTATCAAGGGTTTTCTTGACAGCAATGAATATAGATACGATTTTGATGAAGAAAAAAACGTATTCTCAATGAGTTTCACTCTTGATAATGATAAAGTGAGGGTGAGAATCGTCTATAATGAGGAAAAAGAATGGTTTGCGGTGTTCGTATATCCAAGTCATTCCATTCCTGTCAAGCAAGTTGATAAAATCATTCCGGTGTTGAATAATATTAACTTTAACATTCTCTTCGGTTCAATCTATGTTGACCCTGAAGATGGTGAACTTGCTGTTCGCTGCTCTGCTACCGTTGATAATCGCTCTATCAATGAGACTATGGTTGGTGTGATGTTATCTACCGCACTGAATGTGGCTGATGACCATATCAATGATATTATGAAAGCCCTTTACGCTTAGAATAATATTTTTTTCATATTTTTTTATTTTTCAGGCTGTATCTGAATTTTCAGTTGCAGCCTGTTTTTTTATCACCGCATTGTTAACTTTTTGCTTAATGGCTACAAGGGCAAGAAGGCAAATAAATAGATATTATGACTGTAAATGCTTGTTGGTTAGAAGATTATGTGATTATATCTTCGGAGAAACAATTAAGCAAATTAGACCATTGAGGGAACAATTTTTTTCAGTCTGAACCGTTTCTATTGTAGTCTTTGCGGTATTGAGATATGGATTTGCCGGTGTGCTTTTTGAAATAGCGGTGCATATATGAGGCATCAGGGAAATTCAGTGCCGAGGCTATTTGCTCGGCAGTTAAAGTAGTATTTTTGATTTGATATTTAAGTTCAAGTACCACCATACGGTTTATAGCATCTTTCGGCGACTCATTGCACACTTGGCGCGTAATCATAGCGAGATAGTTCTGTGAAATACATAGTTGCTCTGCATAAAAGCGAGTGTCACGATGCTCCTTGAAGTGGTCAAAAATAAGGTCATAGAACTTCATACACAGCTGTTCCGGACGATTATAGTCAAGTTTTACGTCAGCATTTTCGTATTGCTGTTGCCACAGGTTCAGATAGACGATGTAAATGTTTCTCACTACATTTTCTATTATATTGAGGCGATACTGGTAGCCGGAATAATTGTCTGAAATATATTTCAGTGTGTCAAACCATATTGCGACATTTTCTCCTCCGTTCACAATAGGGCTTGAATAGATATAGATATTGTCGTAGAGAGTCTTGGAGATGCCGTAAAGTGTTTCTTCTGCAAAGTTTCGCTTCATCAGGCAGAATGTCACGTTGAAATCTTCGGAACGTGATACGAATGTCGGAAACATATCCGGAGATATTATGGCTATTTGACCTTCCGTGATAGTATATTCCCGGAATTGAAGAAGCATCTGCGCTTTTCCTTTCAGGCAGTAGATGATTATTGACGACAGCAAGTGACTTTCCCACCATTCCGTGAAGGTACTCATATCCAATATGCCGGTGCCACAATTCTGATGCTGCTCCGAGGTGCAATATTTGTAATCCCCGCATTTCTGTTTCTCCCGAAGATAATAGGAGTACCCGGACTCTGGCTCGCTGTCCCCGTGTCAGAAATAATGACGTTCCTGATAATGATGGCGGTGAGGAAAAGGTTCTGAGGAAAAAATTACCACTAATCTCATAATTTGGAGGGCGTAGGGTATGTGATGGATAATACGTCAGATATGATGTTCTAACACAGACAGCGCACTTAAATAAGAAAATCCATTCCGATTGCGGAATGGATTTTCTTATAACTTATTGATAATTACAATTTAATTATCTAATAATCGAATTAATATTCGTCTTCGTTGAAGTTGTTCTGCAACTGGTCTAATGGAATGATAATCACATATTTATATCCATTAAAGTAGGTGATGGGTAGTAAGTGAGTAGCGAGTATCATAACCGTTTGATATGGATTAAAAACCTGTTTCTGAAGTGGATAGCGTTTGCTTTCCAAGTCCTTGTTGAGGACTTCTTCTACATAAGGAAGAAGTATATCTATAACACGTAATGGTCAGGAAAACGTAATTTAGCCAAGTTAT
>JALEMF010000108.1 GCA_022768005.1 Bacteroidales bacterium
GTCCACCGAAACGGCGAGGCATTGACATACCCATAAGTCCAGCCTGTCGGCAAGCCTCAAGATTACGCTGAGTACCATCGGCATAGATAACACGGCCATTTTCAACGCGTGGACCCTGGTGGTCTACTTCTTCAGCATTGCTTGCGATAATACCGCCACATAGCTCGCCTACTACTTCAAGCACCTTGTCGTAGTTGTCCATAGCGTCTGCGAAATCTACAGGGGCGTAGTCAAACTTTTCTGCGTCGCTGTAGTTGCGTTCTTTGAGGGCTACGATTTTCTCCATCAACGGGTGGGAGAGATGTAGCTTTAAATCCGGATTGTCTGTATAAAAGTTAGCCATGATTATCTTTACTTAGAATTTTTCTTGTAATACTTAATGAGTTTAGGCACAACGTCTTCAACATTACCTGTAATCACATAGTCTGCTATTGTGTTAATAGGCGCGTTAGGGTCATTGTTGATAGAGATGATGATAGAACTTTCCTGCATACCTGCGATGTGCTGGATTTGACCTGAAATACCACATGCAATGTATAGTTTTGGACGAACTGTTACACCGGTTTGACCGATTTGGCGATCGTGTTCTGTAAAGCCCGCATCTACTGCGGCACGAGAAGCACCTACTTCACCGCCGAGTGTTGCTGCAAGTTCGTGGAGAAGTTGGAAGTTTTCTTTGCTTCCCACACCGTAACCACCTGCAACGATGATTGGTGAATTTTTGATATTGATTTTTGACTTTTCAATGTGACGGTCAATAATTTCTACTACGAAATCTGTGTCAGCAACGTATTTTTTAGCATCAAGGTTGATGACTTCACCTTTATGGTTAGCATCAAAAATTTCTTTACGCATCACGCCTTCACGCACTGTTGCCATCTGTGGACGGCAGTCAGGATTAACGATTGTAGCCACGATGTTACCACCGAAAGCAGGGCGGATCTGGTAAAGCAAGTTTTGATATTCCTTACCGGTCTTAGGATCAGTGTGGTCGCCGATTTCAAGTGAAGTACAGTCGGCTGTAAGTCCGCTGTGGAGGCAAGATGAAACGCGTGGACCGAGGTCACGACCGATGCAAGTTGCACCCATGAGGCATACTTGAGGTTTGATTTCCTTGAATAGGTTGATAAGGATAGCAGCGTGAGGATTTGAAGTGTAAGGGTAGAGACGTTTGTCTTCCACCTTATAAACTACGTCAGCACCGTAAGGGAAAAGTTGGTTTTCAATACCATCTAACTTGTCACCAATAACGAGAGCTTCAAGTTTCACGCCTAAGCGAGTTGCTAATTGACGACCTTTGGTCAAAAGTTCAAGGCTGACGTCGGCAACTCTGCCATCTTCAAATTCGCAATATACGATTAAATTGTTGTTATCAGACATAGGAGTTTATGATTTATTTTTGGTCAACCTTTGCGATTAGCCAATGGTGTGATTAGTAATCAATTCTTTGATGAGGTTTTCAAGTTGCTCATCATTATTTTCAAGGCGTAAACTTTCTTTAGCAGTGAAAACAACGTTTTCAATAGCTTTTACCTTAGTAGGAGAACCTGCCATACCGATTTGTGCAGGGTCTGCTTCAACGAATGCAGCACCCCATTCAGGTATGTTAAGGTATTCGCGAGCATTAACGTATGCTTGTGCTTCTTCGGAAAGTTTTGCTTTTTCTGAAGTGGAAACGGCACGTTTGTATTTCATCACTCTATGTGCATTGCGCGGACGGCAGTCTGCGGCAGAACCGTTGACGGTAACAACACATGGAAGAGGTGCTTTTACAGTTTCAACACCGGATTCAAGGCGGCGAAGAACTGTCACGTAGCCATCTTTTAAGTCAAGAATATCTTCAGCGTATGTAACTTGTGGAATACCAAGCTTTTCTGCAATTTGAGGACCTACTTGCGCAGTATCACCGTCGATAGCCTGACGACCACCGAGAATGATGTCATAGTTTTCAATTTTCTTAACAGCTTGAGCCAAAGAGTAAGAAGTAGCAAGTGTGTCTGCACCGCCAAGCACTCTATCTGTCAAAACTATACCGCCATCTGCTCCGCGGAAAATCGCTTCACGGATAACTTCTGCAGCACGAGGGAGACCCATTGTAAGGATAGTAACTTTTGACCCGGGATTTGCATCTTTGAGTCTTAATGCTTGTTCAAGGGCATTAAGGTCTTCAGGGTTGAAAATGGCAGGGAGCGCAGCGCGGTTTATAGTGCCATCTTCTTTCATTGCATCTTTTCCTACATTACGGGTGTCAGGCACCTGCTTTGCAAGAACTACGATGTTTAGACTCATAATTATTACTTTTAAATTTATATTAAGTATTATGTTATTTGCTATAATTGTGGCTTTTAACAGCGTGCAAAGTTACTAAATTTTTGCCATTTTTTCAAATTCTATTTATATATTAACCGATTTGAAATATTAAAAACATTAAATTAGGCTATGTTCACAACTCTTTCATTTAACGTTGAGACAATATGGGTTACTTTTTGAATGAAATAGTTGCGCCGGTGCATCAATTACACAGCTTTGATAAATTTTGGTAATGCAGGCTTTTGAAGTTGCCACTCTATGTTCATCGGATAATTGCCGTAGGAACTTATGTAATCTACCTGCCCCATACAGTAATACGGACACGTGTTTCCGAAAGCATCTCTTTTACTTTCTCTGACGAATAATATAAATCTGCGTCCGTTTTCCTTTTGTTCCGTGTAGCGTGCACCGTTGTTTGTGTGTGAAGCATTGTTTTGTGACTGCCAATGAAAACGTTTTTCGCTGATGAAATAGTCGTTGTACTGTGTTGTCGGTGAAAAGTCTTTGTCTGACTTGTTAAGTGTGACGAAAAGCAATTCCGTATTATATTCTTGAAGGTAAAACAAGCCTGCCGCACTGCCTTGCATTCGCCTTTCAGCTGTTTGTCTGTTGAAAATAGTGAATATTTCTTCACGTGTGTAGTTGCCGTATAATTCCAATTCGTCGGGATAGCCGTTCTCAAGACGATACGTTTTGAACTCGAGGTTTTCAATGATGTAATCAATGATTTCGCTCATTTCCTGCTTAAATAGCGGATATTGCTCTACAGTGGCAAGTGCTTCGTTGACAGAAGTAAAACTCGTCTTATCAATTTTGTCTTGGTACAGTGCGTAGTAAAGCATTATTTTGTAATGTTCGTTTTCATCATCTGTTACCACACAGTGGTTTGCAAGAAATTTTTGTATAAACAGAAGGTAGAAAAGAGTGTTGATATGGATAAGGTTCGACATTCCTTTTATGAGCCTTGATGTAATTTCATCATTCTCGAAATTTGTGCATTTTCCCGCATTTCTTTTAAGTACGGTCCAGCAATAATTATTTTTATAAATAAGACGTATATCCTGACCATTATTGGCAACGAATTGAGAAAGGGTTGGTGTGGTGTCGTATGACATCAATTCTTTGACGAGTCTGCGAGAATTGTAGATGGCGCTGTGTATATTATCAAGAATATAGTTTTTCGCTTTCTGCTCCATGTATATGGAACAACCTTGCGGAAGAAGTGTAAATCCGTTTTTTACCTGTTCTTCAATACTCTTATCTTGGCGTGTACATAATGCTCTGAAACGACTTGTGAAATCGTATTGGCGATTCACTTGCGCAACAAAGTCCAACACTGTGAGGAAATCTTTATTTTCGCTTAATCGGAGTCCACGGCCTAATTGCTGCAAGAATATGGTCAAACTATCAGTAGGGCGGAGAAATAGAGCTGTGTCCACTTCCGGTATATCTACGCCTTCGTTGAATATGTCAACTACACATAGATAGTTTATTTCGCCTGATGCAAGTGCTTTATTTAGTCTTACACGTTCTTCAGCATTTGTATCTGATGTAAGTGCTTCCGCCGAGAGTCCGTATTGGCGTAATTGTGAAGCCATATAAATCGCATGACGCTTGTCAGAACAGAAACATAGGGCGTGGCATTTAGTTTCATCAGGAATATATTCTTTAAGTTTTCTGACAATCAGTCCTACTCGCTCTGTGTTGCAGAGTTTATCCGTCAATTTTTCAAGAATATATTTTCCATTTGCCCATAATTCATCACCTGAAATATCTACGGGGTCAGTGACGCAAATGTACTGGAAGGGGGTTAGTAATCCCTCTTCAAGTGCTTGCGGTAATCGGATTTCCGCACTTATCTTGTTTCCGAAATCCGGTAGCAGACTCACTTGGTCCATACGTTCCGGTGTTGCGGTAAGTCCTAATAGAATTTTTGGCTTAAAGTCATTGACAATAGTTCTATAACTGGAGGCTGATGCGTGGTGTGCTTCATCTATTACTATATAGTCATAGAAATCTAATCCATTCTGCTTGAGTGTATCAATGTTGTTATGCAGCGTGCTGACGGATACAAAAATATGTTCTATTGATCCCGGTTTGAAATGTCCCACCCATAAGTCACCGAAGTTTGCATCTTGTAGCACGCTTCTGTAAGCCCTGATACTCTGTTTGAGGATTTCCTCTCTGTGAGCAACGAAAAGGAGGGTAGGCCTTTTTGCTTTATTATTGCAGAATCGTTTATAGTCAAAAGCGGAAATAACCGTTTTGCCGGTACCTGTTGCTGCTACAATCAGGTTGCGGTAAAGATTATTGACATCTCTTTCCACTTGCAGGCGGTCAAGTATTGTCTTTTGATGCGGAAACAGTTGATAATGAGTGAGATTATCAGTATTGTCAGTAGCATTAAATCTGCTTCGTTGAATATTCAGTTCAGAATAAAATTTTTCTATTCCTCCAATTCTGAAATCTTCAAAATGGTCGCTATTCCAATATCTTTCGAATGTTGCAACAGCGGATTTGATTATATGCGGGTTTTCAATATTTGTCACGCGAATGTTCCATTCAAGTCCGTCAGTGTGTGCTGTATGCGAGAGGTTTGAAGAACCGATATATGCAGTGCTAAGTCCGGAGTTGCGTAAGAATATGTATGATTTTGCGTGAAGTCTTTCTACTGTGGAGTTGTAAGAAATACGTATTTCAGTGTTAGGCAGTTGTGATAATTGTTCCAGTGCTTTAGGCTCTGTAATTCCGCAGTACGTTGTGGTGATTATGCGAAGAATATGACCGTTTGTGGAGCAAAAATCTCTCAGTTTGTCTATTATCATTCTCACTCCGGAGAGGCGTAAAAATGATACGATGATGTATATTTTATCTGCCGACTGTATGTCCCTTGTTATTTCAGAATTTAGTGATAAGCCGGACTGTCCTCCTGTGAATAAATTACTGACTCTGAACCCTGAAAGCGGCCTTATCACATTTTTACCTGTGATGCTCATCTGAGCTTTTTTTGCTTTAGAAATAACGCTTGAAAGCAGTTGAGGCAACGAAATATGTTCTTGCTCGGCGGCATCTATGGAATCCAGGAGCGCATTTACTTTGACAATCTTTTCTTCAATGCTGCAATCACAGTCTTCAAGTTTTCTACATAGCGAATCTGAAATATACTGTGCAAGAAGTTTTGACGATTCTGCATCATCAATAGCGTCGGTTTTGCATACGAGACCATTGTTTTCCGAGTCGATAATATCGTCTTTTAACTGATTACTGACAATATTTTCGTAAACGCCTTCTTTCAGTTTCATAGTAGGGAAGAGGTAATAGAATTTGTTAGTACTGTAGATAAATGAATGGTACGAGGTCGGAACTGCTCACTTGGATTACTATAAATATGATAAGTGCTAATATTACAGCTTTAGTGACAGTGCCGAACTGTGAGTAATGGTATATAATTGCGTTGCTCAATTTTTGTGGAGTAAAATGGAGTACTAATGCTATTGCCATTATCGAAAGTACTGATGTGTAGCCGGTGATGAGCTGTGATGCTACTTCCGGGTGGAAGGACGTAAAGATCTGTTGCAGCATTTCTCCTACGTTTTCCATTGATTCCGAACGGAAAAACATAAATCCGAATGCCATAAATGTGAATGTGAAAATCACGTTCATAATATGCCTTAATATGCCGGGCTTATCATTCTTGGATATATGGAGCAGTTTACACCATATTTTGTGTGCCACGAGTAATATTCCGTTCCATGCACCCCATATAATGTACATCCAAGATGCTCCGTGCCACAGTCCGCCGAGCGTCATCGTTATCATCAGGTTCAAGTGTGCGCGAAGAGTGCCTTTTCTGCTACCGCCTAATGGTATGTACAGATAGTCTCTGAGCCATGTGGATAATGAGATATGCCAGCGGTGCCAGAATTCCGTAGGACTCTGTGATACAAGCGGTGCATTAAAGTTTGCATCAAATTTGTAGCCTAACAGCAACGCTATGCCGATAGCCATATCGGAGTAGCCTGAAAAGTCGCAGTAAAGTTGTATAGTAAATCCGTAAGCGGCAATCACGTTTTCAAGTCCTGTGTATAGGGTGGGATCGTCAAATACTCTGTCAATAAATCCTCCGGAAATGTAGTCGGCTATGACTACTTTTTTTACGAGTCCGCACATAATGAAAAACATAGCCGTTGCCGTTTGTATCTGAGTGGGTCTATGGTTTCGTGCTATCTGTGGCAGCAGCGTTTTTGCTCTGACCACAGGTCCTGCAAGCAGTGGCGGGAAAAATGTGAGGAAAAATATGTAGTGCAGGGGATTGGAGCAAGGTTTTATCGTGCCTCTGTATATATCCACGATGTAACTTATGGAGCGAAAGCAGAAGAATGAAATACCGGCAGGGAGAATGATGTCAAGCCGTTCAAAATTAACGTTCATAATGTTCGCAAATGTTTCACAAAGCATATTGAAGTATTTGAAATACGTCAGCATACCGAGGTTCACGAATACATTGACACCCACAAGTGCCTTCTTTGCAGAGGTGTTTTTAAGATTATATATGGTTTGACCTAATACGTAGTCAAAGATACTTACGCCAAGCAGAATTATGACGCACATTCCACTTGACTTATAGTAGAAGTAAAGTGAAAAGAGTATTGTGAATATCAATCGCAGTGTAAGGCGGTTAAGCAGCGTCTTGTATATTGCGAAGAAAATAGTGAACAGAATGAAAAATAATGCTGTGTTAAAGAGCATTGGTCTTGCAGGGTCAAATGCAAGATAAGACAATATATTATTTAATATTTCCGTCATAGTTTTTCAGTACATTTATAAGTGCATTGTAAAAGAGGTCGCCTTGTAGCAGGTAGCCTTTGTAAGAATTGTGGATATGGTCTCTTGCCATCAAATCATTTGCAGCCCATTGTTTTGAAGCGTTATTTCCGCCGGCAACAGCGTAAAAGTCGTAAACCGGAATATTATTTTCATCGGCATATTTGATTATCACGTCTCGCATCTGCTTTACTTTCGTATTGATGACCATTGACGTATGTCTTACTTTTCTTCTTTTCTTTTTTCTTCTTTTTTTAGTGTAAGTATATGAAACTTTCGTCTTTTGACATTCCATGGGGGTTGTCAGAAGTATAGCTGCATCGGGATTATGTTTGCGAATATTTGCTATCATATAGTCGATGTCGGCTTCAAGCTGGTCGTTAGTGATGTTGCTGAAAGCTTCGTTTGTGCCGAGTGAAAGGATTACGAGGTCAGGATTGAAATGTGAAATGTCATAGCCTACGGTTCGCAGCTCATTGTATGTTGCGTATGTAGCTCCATTATTTCCGATAGTATGGTATTCCACTCCGTAATTTCCATTATGAAGTGATGCACCGTAAATGTTTACTGTTTCAAGTGAGTACAGCGTCAATTTTGCTGTTACTACCGGCTGTGAAAGGAGTATGTCAGTATAGTAGTCTGACTGTTTGACGATGGGTGTCAACAGGATATTATGCTCGTTTGCCACTAATGTTACACTCAGTGGTGCGGATGCAAAAATTCTTATCCTGTCGAATGGAGAACCGTACGGGTTGCGGGTTGTTGATGTTGATAGGGTGATATCAAAGGTAGCTGTCTGAGGAGTAAATGTTGTCCCTGTAAATCCCATATCAGTAGCCCATGGCCTTTTCAGCAAACGAGATGTGATGCACTGAGTTGAAGTTGAGAAAGTGTATGTGTAAGGTTCATTAGTCCCGCAAATTTTGAGCGGACATATCAATCCTCTGCCGGCATTACCGAAATTTTCCTGAAGCAATTCTCTTACTCTGCCGGAGCCTACGTCTGCCTGAAGATGTGAGTCGCCGATATGGACGATGCTGAATGTGTGTTTGTTGCTGTTACACAACTTTTTGTACAACTTTTCCCAATTATTGCCTTTCAGGTCAATTATATTTGCCTTCAAGTTTAAGAAAGAATAATTGTCGATAGGCTGCAAAGTCGCCAGCGTGTCAGTTAATGTCACTTTACCTTGTCGCACGGCTTCATCTTCCGCCATTGCCGGAAAATGACAGAAAAATGCGGTTAAGGCAACGAGTAGTGACACGCAGATATGTATTTGTCTCTTCTTAGTCATAATAATCATTTTCCGATTTCCTCAATCAGTCTGTCTGAAAATAATTTTCCAAGCCTTGCACCTCCTTTGAAAGACAAGTGGGTGTAATCCTTGTTGGTGTCCTTATTGTTAGTCCATTCAACTATGGAATTGTTGCCACCCATGGCGAGCTGCGTATCCCAAAATAATATGCCTAGTTCTTGTGCCATACGTCTTTGTGCTTTAATCATCGCAGGTACGGCTTTCATTGTCTGTATTTCACCATTGCGTCTTTCACCGCGGTCACCTACTCCTAATATGAGAATGTCGGCATTAGGGTAGCAAGACTTTATTTTCAAAATATCTTTTTTAAGTGCGGAGGTATAAGAATTGTAGTTCAGTTGCTTTGATGAAATGGCGTTAATACCGTATTCTATTACTATAAGGTCATAGTCAATGTATTGTCGCATTTGCTCTATTATAGGTGCGGAAATAGAGTGGTGTCTTATTCCTGCATAGCCTCTTATAGGCATATTGTCAACGGCAATTCCGTTATTGTCATTAAGATACAACCCTAATGCAGTGAAATTATTGGAATTAACGGAAATGCTGATGTTACTCGTCTGTCCGTCTATTTCTAATGCTTGTACTTCTTGTGAGCCTGTGAAGTGATGAGTTTGTTCTTCGCCCTTGTTCTGCGAAACGTTTATATCGACATCGTCAGGAGAAATAAAAAGTAATGTTGACGTGTTCCAGCTCTCGAGGTGACGTAATTTTTTACTTCCCTTGAATTGTGTCTTGGCTAATCCGGTGGCATTGCAATATACGCCGGATAATGTCATATTTGCCTTGGACTCTGTGATATTTTTTATTTTCCAACCGCTGCTTGTTTGGTTTACGGAGCGTCTGAATCCTGCAATTTCGCTATGAACCGGAGTGTAGCCGATACCGGAGCCTCCGAAGTTGTCTTGCAGTGCTTCTCTGATGTTTTGAGTAAAAATATCCCCTTCTATGTAAGAGTCGCCGAGGAATGCAATTCGTACGGTTTTACTTCCACGGTGGCTTAATGCCATCTTGAGGTGCTGAAGTCCTGTACGGTTCGGTGTATAGTCCTCAATGACGGGTTCGGTGTAAATTGAAGTGTCACAGTAAACGTAATCATCACTGATGCTGTCAGTGAGGTTATTGTTGGCTATGCTATCGTTATTATCCTGCTCATTCTTAAGTAGTTCTGCTATATCCGGGTCAAGGTTGTCATCTGCGACTACAACATTCTCTGAAGAATCCTCTTCAGCAGGGACGATATCCGAAAGGAATGAAAAGTCTTTCAGAAATCCGTTTGAAATTTTGTTAAGTGGGATAAATGATACTGAGATTAATATCAGTAATGCAATTATCAATATTAATAGTGGATTTGAATTATTAAAACGAGACATTGTGATGTTCTCCTTTCTTAATTTTTACATTTTTCAATATTTTTGAGCAGTGTAAGGCTTTTATTTTTAGTTTCTTCCCATTCTTGTTCCGGTACGGAATTTTCAGTGATTCCCCCTCCGGTGTAGATGCAATATGCTTTTTTGTCAAAGTTCATTGATCGGAGATTAACGTGAAGTAAAAGTTTGCTTTTGTTATCAACCCCGATATATCCTCCGTAGCATTTTCTCGGGTGGCGTTCTATGGCGGAAATTTCTGTTAAAGCATTGTTTAGCGGAAATCCGCCGAGTGCGGGTGTCGGATTAAGCGCATCTATAAGTCTGACAACTTTTTGTGGTGAGATGCTTCCGTTGAAAATATCGCATATATGGCACACGGGGAAGAAGTTAATGTCTTCTGCTCGTGAAATGCTGAAGGGGATACTATTCGCTTTAAAAATTTCGGATATATATTTAGCCACGATGTTTTGCTCAATTACGTTTTTGGTATCCCAGCATTTTTCTTCGTACTTATTTCTTGTACCGGCAAGTGACATTGTCTTGAAAGTGGAGTTTACCTTGTCGTAGTCAAAGAGTATTTCCGGTGTAGTACCGAGCCATGCACCAGTCTGAGGTGTGAAGTATAAAAAACGGAAGGTATCTGCGTAAGATGCAAAACGCAGTACTGTGAGTTTTATATAGTCCAAGTCTGCTGACGACCCTGTTATCACTCTTGAGATTACAACTTTGTTCCCTGTTCCTTTCAGTCTCTTGATGAGTGATTTAAGATTGTCAATATACTCTTCTTTATCGGTGCTTTCTGAGTATGTGTCACCGATATATTCATAGCGATAGTTGCTGCTCAATATATTCTCTGCATTACACTCATCGTATATCCTTATCGCATCTTTGAATTTTGACAACCATGGTGCCACAATAAAACTGTTTTCAGCGATTTTGCCTGTGGGGTTTGCGAAAAAGGTGAAAGACTTTTCTCCCGGAGCTGCAAAAAGGGCAAAAGGTATATTGCACTCAAGACATTTCCCGGCGGCTTCAAATTTCACTGAGTCGCAACTGTCAAAATTATCAGGAAGCTTAGTATGTGAAGTGCTACACATTAATTTATAATTTCTCCCATTAGTTCGAACGGCATTGCAGAAGTTATTTTTACGTCATAAAATTCACCGGTGTTCAGCGGACGTTCTGACTTTATCAACACTACAGGGTCAACTTCCGGTGAGTCGTACTGCGTGCGGCCAACGTACATATCGCCTTCCGTGCCGTCAATGATAACTTTTTGAATACTTCCAACTTTAGATTCTTGGATTTCAGTGGATATTTCTTCTTGCAAAGCCATCAGTTTATCTAATCGCTGCTGTTTCACATCTTCCGGAATATCGTCGGTATAGTTTTTTGCGCCGAAAGTATCTTCTTCCTCGCAGTAAGCGAATGCCCCCATTCGTTCAAATCTTGCTTCTTTGACAAAGTCAAGGAGTTCATTGAACTCTTCTTCTCCTTCTCCCGGAAATCCCACCATTAGAGTAGTGCGGATATGAATGTCAGGTACTTGCTGTCTTAGAGTCTTGATTAGTTCGCGAGTTTGTTCGCCTGTAATATGACGTCTCATATTTGTCAGCACCTTGTCGCTGATGTGTTGCAACGCAATGTCAAGGTAGTGGCACACGTTAGGATATTTTGCCATTACATCAAGAATTCCGTAAGGAAATTGTGCCGGGTAAGCGTAATGAAGTCGTAGCCAATGTACGCCCGGTATTTGAGCAAGTGTCTCGATGAGTTCCGGCAACTTCATCTCGCCGTACAAGTCAATACCGTAACTTGACAAATCTTGTGCAATAACGTTAAATTCTTTCACGCCGCGACTTACAAGGAGCTTTACTTCATCTGCTATTTCTTCAATAGGGCGAGAGTGGAACCGTCCCGTTATAAGCGGTATTGCGCAAAATGCACAGAATCGATTGCAGCCTTCTGCTATTTTGAGGTAAGTATAGTGAGCCGGAGTGCTGACGATTTTGTCGTAAACCGGGTAGGGAGTATATTTGTCCGTATTTTTCATATCCCAATTTCGGCTTTCATCTACAATCTTATCCCAGTCGAATTTACCGTACCACTTGTCAACTTCTGATATTTCTGCGGGTAATTCATTTTTGTATCTTTCTGAAAGGCAACCCATTACGTAAACTTGCTTATATACGCCTTCATTTTTTAGCTGTACGGCTTCAAGAATAGTGTTAATGGATTCTTCTTTGGCATCACCGATAAATCCGCAAGTATTGATGATGACAATCTTGCCGGTAGGATTTTTGGGCTCAAAAAAAACTTTATGACCAAGATTTTCAAGTCGCTTTGTAAGTCTTTCCGAGTCAACAAGATTTTTAGAACAGCCTAATGATATAATATCAACTTTCATTATATGCTTCTATATGATATTAATGTCTATTGATACCCAAGAGTGATTGTACAAATTCTTTTTTGTGGAATACTTGCAAGTCCGTGATACCTTCACCGAGCCCGATGTATTTTACAGGTATCTTGAATTGGTCAGAAATACCTATCACTACACCACCTTTTGCCGTGCCGTCGAGTTTTGTGATAGCAAGTTGATTGACGCTTGTAGCGGCAACGAATTGCTTAGCTTGTTCGAATGCGTTTTGTCCTGTGCTTCCGTCGAGTACGAGTAACACATCGTGAGGCGCATCGGGCACTACTTTTTGCATCACGTTCTTTATTTTTGTCAACTCATTCATCAAGCCCAACTTATTGTGTAATCGTCCGGCTGTGTCAATGATGACCACGTCAACATCGTTTGCTTTTGCGGAAGATAAGGTGTCGTATGCCACGGCAGCAGGGTCCGACCCGAGTTTCTGTTTTATCACAGGTACTCCCGCTCTTTCGCCCCATACATCAAGCTGTTCAATAGCAGCGGCACGGAATGTGTCTGCTGCACCGAGCATAACCTTGTAGCCTGCAGCCTTGTAGTTATGTGCAAGTTTTCCGATAGTAGTGGTTTTGCCAACACCATTTACTCCTACTACCATTATGACGTGAGGTTTATGTCCCTCGGGAAGTTCAAAGTCTTTGAGTTCCTCTGAGTCTTTTGCATCATGTGCGGTAAGCATATCCACAATTTCATCACAAAGAAGTTCGTTAAGCTCCGAAGTACCTACGTATTTATCTTTTTTAACACGTTCCTTTATTCTGTCAAGGATTTTGACTGTAGTCTCAACACCTACGTCAGATGAAAGAAATATATCCTCAAGTTCATCAAGAAAATCATCGTCAATAGTGTCTTTTCCTGCAATAAGGTGAGTCATTTTACTTAGAAACCCTTGCTTGCTCTTTTCAAGACCCTTATCAAGTGTCTCTTTTTTCTTTTCTTTTGAGAAAAAATCAAAAAATCCCATATTATATCTATTATTTTTATTTGTTACTAAACTGAATTATTTTTTGAACATACGTGCCATATCGCGTTTATCTTCACGCTCCTTGATTGATTGTCGTTTGTCAAATTCTTTTTTACCTCTGGCAAGTGCAATCACAATCTTGGCATAGCCCTTGTCGCTTATGAAAAGTTTTAAGGGGATAATTGAAAATCCGCTTTCTTTGCCGTTTTTTTGCAAGTCAGCTATTTCCCTGCGGTTTAGCAGGAGCTTTCTTTCACGTCGTTCGTTGTGATTATTGTAAGTGCCGTAAAAGTATTCGGCTATGTACATATTTTTAATCCATACTTCGCCATTGTTCACGTAGCAGTAAGTGTCGGCAAGACTTGCTTTGCCGAGTCTGATGGATTTGATTTCAGTTCCGGTAAGAACTATGCCGGCAGTGTATGTTTCTACGATAGCGTAGTCAAACGTTGCACGACGATTTTTTATATTTATATCTTTAGAAATTTTCATAATAGACACTGTCGTATTTTTATAGTAGAGAGGCACTTAACAGCTGGTTGATGATTATAGTAGGAGCCATAATGCTCAGCCATGCTATAAAGTAGAAGATTATACGTTTTGATTCTTGGATACCGATGTAACTGCCTGAATAAGAAATTACAAATAATATACAGTAGGGCAGCAATACGAATATTGTGTTGTCAACAGGAAAGAGGTTTTTTACTATTGAGATTAACACCAATATTCCAACGTTAAATGTAGTGAATATTTTTACTTTTTGATTTATTTCATCTTTACTTTCTGCATTTTCTATTCCATCGGTTTCTTTTTCTTTATTCACGTACCAGCAAAGTATTTCATTTGCGATGAATAGTCCGGCAAAGTAAGATATAAATTCAATAATTGCCTTTTCAAGGGTCGTACCAATATCGAAATCGCCGTACATACTGTGGACGAAACAGCAGATCGCTAATATTCCGAGCATAGGATACAGTCCGGAGCGTAGCCATTCCGCTTCGGTTCTATTGCTTTCCGAAATATCTTCCCAGCCGCTTTGAGGTTTGAGGATAAGTCGAAATATATATCCTAAAAATTTCATTATCAGATTGTTATAATTATTATGAGCTTGATTTTATTTATAATCGTTTTACCACTTGATTTTAAGTATAAGCTGTGTTAATGATCAGGCGCCACTAACCACTATACAAAGTTACGCAATTTATGTCAATACCACAATTTTTCCTTTGAAATTATATTTTAAACGGTGTGTGTTAACTCAAAATATTTTATTACCTTTGCGCAAAACATAAATAATCTCGGCAATGAATCCTCATAGTCTCGTTTCTATTGCGGACCTGACCAAGGAGCAGATACTGCATATCCTTGACCAAACAAGGTATTTTGAAGACCATCAAGGACTTAAAATTCTTGATGGCAAAGTAGTGGCAACGCTGTTTTTTGAGCCTTCAACTCGTACTCGCTTGAGTTTTGAGACGGCTGCAAACAGATTGGGTGCCAGAGTGATAGGTTTTTCCGATGCTAATACCACAAGTTCCTCTAAGGGTGAAACTTTAAAGGATACAATTAAGATGGTGAGCAATTACGTTGACGTTATCGTGATGCGCCATTATCTGGAAGGGGCGGCTCGGTACGCTACTGAAGTCACGGATATTCCTATTATCAATGCAGGCGACGGTAGTAACCAACATCCTTCTCAGACAATTCTTGACTTATATTCAATTTTGAAAACTCAAGGCAGACTTGAAGATTTGACTATCAGCCTTGTGGGTGACTTGAAATACGGCAGGACTGTTCATTCCCTCATTATGGCAATGAAGTATTTTAATCCTAACTTTAATTTTGTGGCATGTGATGAACTGAGAATGCCGGAGGAATATAAGCAATTTTGTGTACAAAACGGGATTAAATTCACTGAGCATAAGGACTTTTCCGCTGATGTGATAAACTCTTCGGATATTATATATATGACGAGAGTACAGAAAGAGCGTTTTAGTGATATTGTGGAGTACGATAGGGTAAAGGACCTTTATTCTCTGCGCAATTCCATGCTTGTCAATTCTCGCGAAAATTTACGAATATTGCACCCGTTACCAAGGGTGAACGAGATTAATTGCGATGTTGATGATAACCCCAAGGCGTATTATTTCCAACAAGCACGTAACGGACTTTTTGCTCGTCAGGCTATTATCTGCAATGCTTTGGGAATAGATATTCTAGATTATAATAACCGGTAATATTCAAGCAAATGGCAAATAATAAATCTTCACTTGCGGTTGCTGCTTTGAGAAATGGTACTGTGATTGACCATATCCCTACTAATGCGTTGTTTAAGGTAGTAAAGCTTCTTGATTTGGAAACTTCGGAGAATCAGCTTACTATCGGTAATAACCTTGTAGGTGCTTCAGGTAAAAAAGGTATCATAAAGGTGGCTGACGTTTTTTTACATCAAGATGTGCTTAACCGTATTGCTATCATAGCCCCTGATGCAGTCGTTAATATCATCAAAGAGTACGAGGTGGTGGAAAAATTAAAGGTTGTGCTGCCGGATTCTATTATAGGCTTGGTGAAATGCGATAATCCGAAATGTATTTGTAATAATGAGCCGATGGTAACTCGCTTTCATGTGGTGGATATGCAAAGAGGCTTGCTGAGGTGTTACTATTGCAATCACACTGTAAATACTATTAATGCGACGATTTTATAATACATTATTATGAAACAAAATTGGCAACCGGGCACTATGATTTATCCTTTACCGGCGGTAATAGTTACTTGTGGTGACAGTATTGAGAACAGCAATATGATTACAGTGGCTTGGACAGGAACTATATGTACTAATCCGGCTATGTGCTATATTTCAGTACGTCCGGAACGTTTTTCTCATCACTTGATTACAGAGACTATGGAGTTCACTATTAATCTTACTACCGTGGCTATGGCTAAGGCTACAGATTGGATTGGTTGTCGTTCCGGTCGTGATTACAATAAGTGGAAGGAAACCGGTTTGACTCCTGTCAAAGGTGTTAAGAACAGGTGTCCTTATATTGACGAGTCGCCGCTTTCTATAGAGTGCCGTGTCACTAAGGTTATGCCTCTGGGTAGCCATGATATGATGATTGCTCAGGTGGTGAATGTTATAGCAGATGATAAGTACATTGACAGTGAAACCGGTGCTTTTGACTTAGCTAAGGCAGGCTTAATAAATTACAGTCATGGAAATTATTATGCTCAAGGTGAGCATGTTGGCAAATTTGGTTGGAGCGTTAGAAAAAAGAAATAAAAGTTTAATTATTAATATTGTGTGTATAATTATGCAGAAAGACGAAATTGTTTTTGATATCATCAAGAGAGAGCATGAACGCCAAAAGAAAGGTATTGAACTTATTGCTTCTGAAAATTTTGTGAGCGATGAGGTAATGCAGGCTATGGGTTCTTGTCTTACGAATAAATATGCAGAGGGCTTTCCCGGTCACAGATATTATGGTGGTTGCCAAGTTGTAGATGAAGTTGAAAATTTGGCGATTGAGCGTGTGAAAAAGCTGTTTGATGCCGAATATGCTAATGTTCAGCCTCATTCCGGTGCGCAAGCTAATATGGCAGTGTTTATGTCTGTCTTAAAGCCGGGTGATAAGTTTCTCGGCTTAAATCTTTCACATGGTGGTCACCTTTCCCATGGTAGCCCCGTGAATTTCTCCGGTCTTGTGTTCCATGCTCTTGAATACAACGTAAAGGAAGATACCGGACTTGTGGATTACGACCAGATGGAGGAAGTTGCGTTGCGTGAGCGTCCAAAGTTGATTATTGGTGGAGCAAGTGCTTATTCTCATGAATGGGACTATGCAAGAATGCGTAAGATTGCTGATGAAATCGGCGCTATCTTTATGGTGGATATGGCTCACCCTGCAGGACTTATAGCAGCAGGCTTGCTTGATAACCCATTGAAATATGCTCACATTGTGACTTCTACTACTCACAAGACTCTACGCGGTCCTCGAGGTGGCATTATATTGATAGGTAAAGATTTTGATAATCCATTCGGCAAGGTGACCAAGAAGGGCGAAATACGCAAGATGTCGTCTTTGATAGATTCTGCCGTATTCCCGGGTGTACAAGGCGGACCGCTTGAGCATATAATTGCAGCGAAAGCTGTAGCATTCGGCGAGGCTCTGCAACCTGAATATAAGGAATACCAAAAACAAGTAGTGAAGAATGCGAAGGCTATGGCTGCTGCTCTTATTGATAAAGGATACAAGATAGTATCCGGTGGTACGGACAATCACTGTATTCTCGTTGACTTGCGTACCAAGTTCCCGGAATTGACCGGTAAGGTGGCTGAAAAAGTTCTTGTAGAGGCTGATATTACTGCTAACAAGAATATGGTGCCGTTTGACAGTCGTTCTCCATTTTTGACGTCAGGTGTTAGACTTGGCACTCCGGCTATTACCACACGAGGTGCTAAAGAAAGCCTTATGGGTGAAATCGTTGAAATGATTGATACTGTTCTTTCAAATGCCGATAATGCTGCAGTGATAGAGTCTGTTCGAAAGAAAGTGAATGGTATTATGGGTGATTATCCTATGTTTGCTTATTAATTGTAAATTTAGGGAATGACCTTAGGCGCATTGTTTGATTTAGACGGCGTATTGATAGACAGCGAACGTCTATATACAAAATTTTGGGCTGAAGTAGGGGTAAGGTATTCAATACCTTCTCCTACTTTTGCTCTGGATATAAAGGGTACAACTCTTAAAGATATTTACAGTAAGTATTTTCCTGATAAGCAGGTTCAGAATACGCTTACTCGCGAGATTGTGGATTTTGAAGCAAATGTAGTTTACCCTGTGAATGAAGGTGTCAAACGCTTTTTGTCGGAACTTAAATATGCAGGTTTCAAGACGGCTATTGTCACCAGTAGTAATGATAAAAAGATGTCTCGCCTTTTTGACCAGCAACCGTGGATGCAAGATGAGTTTGACGTAATTATTACGGATTCTTTTGTAAAACATTCAAAGCCGAATCCTGAAGGGTATTTGCTTGCAGCATCAAAGATAGGAGTACAACCGGAACATTGCTATGTGTTCGAGGATTCTTTGCAAGGCTTGCTTGCCGGTCATAATGCAGGAGCAGGTGCCGTCATAGGATTGGCTACTACGCTTCCTCGTGAAGCTCTTGAAGGCAAGGCTGACGTTATCTTTGATTCCTTTAAAGATATAAGCCTGAATATATTACCGAAAATTTAAGCAATTTTGCTGATTTTCGGACAGCGAAAGTATTCTTTTAATCGTAAAAAAAAGAGACTGTATCATTGCGGTACAGTCTCTTTTTTAGTATTAATCTGATAGATTAGTCTTTTTTGTCAGGATCAACACCCCATTGTTGCTGAGCAAGTCTGCGGTAGTTGTTGTAACGCCAGAGGGCATTCGCCTTAGCTGCAGCGAACAATTCTGAAGCTTCGTTAGGATATTGTTTGAGTACTGAAGCGTATCTTACTTCACCCTTAAGGAAGTCTTCGAATTTATCCCATGCAGGTTCTTTGCTGTCAAGTGTAAATGGGTTCTTTCCTTCAGCTTCGAGTGCAGGATTGTATCTCCAAAGATGCCAATAACCACATTCTACAGCCTTAGCTTCTTCTTCTTGTGATTTACCCATACCTGCTTTAAGTCCGTGGTTAATACATGGAGCGTAAGCAATGATGAGTGATGGGCCGTCGTATGCTTCTGCTTCGCGGATTGCTTTGAGTGTCTGAGCGTTGTCTGCACCCATTGCTACTTGTGCTACGTAAACATAGCCGTAAGTTGATGCGATAAGACCGAGGTCTTTTTTACGAACGCGTTTACCTGCAGCAGCGAATTTTGCAATAGCACCTACCGGTGTAGCCTTTGAAGCTTGACCGCCTGTGTTAGAGTAAACTTCAGTATCTACTACGAGGATATTGATGTTTTTGCCTGAAGCAATAACGTGGTCAAGACCACCGAAACCGATATCGTATGCAGCACCGTCACCGGCGATAATCCATTGTGAACGCTTAACGAGGTATTGCTTGTGAGCTACGATACCTTTGCAGATGTCGCAAGTGCAGTTTTCGCAAAGTGGAACGAGTTTGTCTGCGATTTCGCGAGTTGCAGCGTAGTCATTGCGGTTTTCAAGCCATTGTGCTGCGAGTGCCTTGATTTCATCGCTGCAGCAAGAACATTCTTGTGCATCTTGCATGAGTTTTGCGAGGCGTGCAGTCATCTTTTCGTTTGCGATAGTCATACCGAGACCGAATTCTGCGAAGTCTTCAAAGAGTGAGTTAGCCCAAGCAGGTCCGTGTCCCTTTTCGTCGGTAGTGTAAGGAGTTGAAGGTACTGAACCTGAATAGATAGAAGAGCAACCTGTTGCGTTAGCAACCATTTCGTGGTTACCGAAGAGTTGTGAGATAAGTTTTACGTAAGGTGTTTCACCACAACCTGAGCAAGCACCTGAGAATTCAAAGTACGGTTTTGCGAACTGGCTGTTCTTTGCATTAGCTTTAACATCAACCAAGTGTGCCTTAGATGAAACGTGATTTACGCAGTAGTCCCAATCTTTTTGTACGTCAAGTTGAGTTTCGAGAGGCTTCATAGCAAGTGCTTTTTCACCCTTCTTACCCGGACATACGTCAACACAGTTACCGCAACCGAGGCAGTCCATAACGTCAACAGCTTGGATAAATCTCATTCCGGCGAATGTTTTGCCGATAGCAGCAAGTGTTTCTTCTTCACCAAATGGTGCTGCTTTCATTTCGTTTTCGTCTGCTACGAATGGGCGAATTGCTGCGTGAGGACAAACGAATGCACACTTGTTACATTGGATACAGTTTTCTGCAATCCATTCCGGTACGAATGCTGCAACACCGCGTTTTTCGTATGCTGCAGTACCTTGCATCCATGTTCCGTCTTCGATGCCCTTGAAATCAGAAACCTTGAGGAGGTCACCATCTTGTGCATTGATAGGACGAACGAGTTTGTTGATGAATTCAGGGTCATTGTTTGCAGCTGCTTCTTCAGGTACGAGTGCAGCCCAAGCAGGGTCAACAGTGAGTTGTTTGTATTCGTCACCGCGGTCAACTGCTGCGTAGTTTTTATCAACGACGTCTTGACCTTTCTTACCGTAACTCTTGACGATGAATTTCTTCATTTGTTCTACGGCGAGGTCAACAGGAATTACTTCAGTGATACGGAAGAATGCACTTTGAAGGATAGTGTTGGTACGGTTGCCAAGTCCTATTTCCTGTGCAATCTTAGTTGCATTGATGTAGTAAACTGTGATATTGTGTTCTGCAAAGTATTTTTTTACTTTTGCAGGTAAGTTTGCTGCGAGTTCTTCACCTTCCCAGATTGTGTTGAGGAGGAATGTGCCGCCATCGCGAAGACCTCTTGTTACATCGTACATGTGGAGGTATGCTTGTACGTGACATGCTACGAAGTTAGGTGTATTTACGAGGTATGTAGAGCGGATTGGTGCATCACCGAATCTGAGGTGTGAGCAAGTGAAGCCACCTGACTTCTTGGAGTCGTAAGCAAAGTATGCCTGGCAGTACTTGTTAGTGTTTTCACCGATGATTTTTACTGAGTTCTTGTTAGCACCTACTGTACCGTCTGCACCTAAGCCGTAGAATTTTGCTTCGTAAGTTGATTTGTCGCCGAGTGCAACTTCAGGTACTTGTGGAAGTGAAGTGAATGTTACATCGTCAACGATACCTACTGTGAAGTGGTTCTTTGGCATCGGGAGTGCAAGGTTATCGAATATTGAGATAATCATTGCGGGTGTAGTGTCCTTAGATGCAAGACCGTAGCGACCGCCTACGATAACAGGAGCATTTGCCTTGCCATAGAATGCAGCGAGAACGTCTTGGAGAAGTGGTTCGCCGTTGCTGCCCGGTTCTTTTGTTCTGTCAAGAACTGCGATGCTCTTAACTGTTGATGGAATTGCAGATAAGAAGTGTTTAACTGAGAACGGACGGAAAAGGTGTACTGAAATAAGACCTACTTTTTCGCCTTTTTCAATTAGGAAGTCAATAGCTTCTTGAGCTGCTTGTGTTACGCTACCCATTGCGATGATGATGCGTTCTGCATCTTTAGCACCGTAATAGTTAAATAGGTGATATTCACGTCCTGTAATTGTTGAAATTTTACCCATATAGTCTTCAACAATGTCTGCTACAGCATCGTATTGTTCGTTGCAAGCTTCTCTGTGCTGGAAGAATACGTCGCCGTTTTCTGCCATACCGCGTGCTACAGGAGCTTCAGGGCTGAGCGCACGCTTACGGAAGTCTGCAAGTGCTTCTTTGTCAAGGAGTGGAGCAATTTCATCTTGCTCAATCATTTCAATTTTTTGAATTTCGTGTGAAGTACGGAATCCGTCAAAGAAGTTTACAAATGGAATGCGGCTTTTGATAGTAGCGAGGTGTGCTACGCCGGCAAGGTCCATAACTTCTTGTACTGAGCCTTCAGCAAGCATTGCAAAACCTGTTTGGCGAACAGACATTACGTCTTGGTGATCACCGAAGATGCTGAGGGCGTGAGATGCTAAGGTACGAGCCGAAACATGGAAAACGCAAGGAAGCTGTTCGCCTGCGATTTTGTACATGTTAGGGATCATGAGCAACAAACCTTGTGATGCGGTAAATGTAGTGGTCAATGCGCCTGCTTGGAGTGAACCGTGTACTGCTCCGGCTGCGCCACCTTCTGATTGCATTTCTTGTACGAGAACTGTTTCACCGAAGATGTTTTTGCGACCTGCAGCTGCCCATTCATCAACGTATTCAGCCATAGTTGAAGATGGTGTGATAGGGTAGATAGCGGCTACTTCGGTAAACATGTACGCGATGTGCGCTGCTGCCTGATTACCATCACAGGTCAAGAATTTCTTTTCTTTACTCATAATGATTTTTTGAATCTAATTTATTTAGAAATTGGTTACAAATTTCTGTGTTAAAAGTATGATTTTCAGCCTGCAAATTTACAAAAAAAAAGTCTATTAGCAAAATTTTTATTCTTTCTTGTGCTTCTTTTGTAATTATATGTTATTTCAATTTAAGGTATGTGGAAATAGTCAGTCTTGAACTTCCGATTCTTGCCTTCACGATATGCAAAAAAAAAGTAAAATAAATGACAAAAATTGTGCTTATCAAGAAAAAACATTAAATTTGCGTTTCAAAAAAAATAACACAAAAGTATAACATAAAAACTAATACCTTAAAGATTTTATCACAATGAATGGAATAAAAATCAGATTGGCGATAATGAATTTCCTCCAATATGCTGTTTGGGGGTCTTATCTTATCAGTTTAGGTCAATATCTTGCACACATTGGATTAGGTAGTGATATACCATGGTTTTACTCAGTACAGGGTATTGTATCTATTTTTATGCCGGCTATAATCGGAGTTATGGGCGACAAATATATGCAGCCTCAGAAACTTCTCGGACTTTGTCACCTTCTCGCAGCGTCTTTTATGGCTCTTGCTTACCACTATTGTATGACAACCGAAAATCCGGAGTTTGGTACATTATTTACATATTACACTCTTAGTGTAGGCTTCTATATGCCGACGATTGCACTGTCAAACACCGTTGCTTTCTCTATTTTAAAACAAGCGGGGCTTGACACCGTTAAGGACTTCCCGCCTATCCGTGTACTCGGTACTGTCGGTTTTATCGCAGCAATGTGGTTTGTGAACAGTGCTTACATCAATGATAACGGTTTCGGACTTTCACTTGTGGCAGACGGTAGATTTCAAACTAATGCAAATCAACTTGCAGTATGCTCACTAATCGGCGTTGTACTTGCAGTTTATGCATTTATGCTTCCGAAGTGCCCGCTTACAAAATCTGTTGGCAATCAGACATTGGCACAGAAGTTCGGATTAGATGCCTTTGTGTTGTTCAAAGAAAAGAAAATGGCACTATTCTTCCTCTTCTCAATGCTCCTCGGTGTATCTCTCCAAATCACAAATGCTTACGCATCAACATTCATCAGCCACTTTGCGGGACTTAGTGATTATGCAGATTCATTTGTAGTAAAAAACTCCACACTTCTAATCTCTCTTTCTCAGATTTCTGAAGCACTATGTATTCTTCTAATTCCATTCTTCCTCTCTAAGTTTGGCATTAAGAAAGTGATGATGATAGCAATGTTTGCGTGGGTACTTCGTTTCGGTTTCTTCGGAATCGGTAACCCGGGTTCAGGCGTTTGGCTTTTCATCCTTTCAATGATAGTTTACGGTGTTGCGTTTGACTTCTTCAACGTATCCGGAGCGCTCTTCGTATCACAAGAAGCTCCTGCTAAATACCAGTCTTCAGCACAGGGTCTCTTTATGTTGATGACAAATGGTATCGGTGCTACTGTAGGTACACAGGCTGCAGGTATGGTAGTTAACCATTTCTGTAGAAACGAAGGTGGTACTATGGTAGGAGATTGGTCAACAGTATGGCTTATCTTTGCAGCATACGCATTCGTAGTATTTGCGCTATTTACGGTATTCTTTAAGTACGAACACGTACCACAAAAATAACTAATGATACAATTTTTTGCCCCTGACATAGAAATCACCGCCACTCTTCCCGAAAGCGACTCTGCTCACTGTATCAGAGTTCTGAGAATGAAAGAAGGCGACACCATTACAGTCATTGACGGCAAAGGATACATTTACAACTGTCGCCTCTTGGATGCTAATCCCAAGAGAGCGACAGTTGATATTTTATCCAAGACCTTTCAACCGACTTTTTGGAAAAACAATATCACTGTAGCTGTTGCTCCTACAAAGCATCTTGACCGTATGGAGTGGCTTGTGGAAAAGCTGACGGAGGTTGGTGTTAACAATATTGTTCCGCTTCTCTGCCGCTATTCTGAAAGAAAAGAAATCAAGACGGAAAGGTTGCAAAAAATAGCAATTTCCGCAATGAAACAGTCTCTTAAAACTTTTCTCCCGGAAATTTCGCCGATGACTACTATTGCTGAATTTTTGCGGAATGATAATTCAGAACAAAAATTTGTGGCTTACTGCGCTCCTCAGATACCGAGACAGCTATTTTCAAGTCTTTATGTGCCGAATAAGTCTGTCACAATTCTTATCGGTCCTGAAGGCGATTTTTCACAGGAAGAAATAAATGCTGCAATTCAATCCGGCTATAAGCCTATTACCCTCGGGGAAGCAAGGCTTAGAACTGAAACGGCTGCATTCGTGGCTTGCGATACTTGCCATATTTTAAATCAATTAAAATAAATAAATTACTGTATATGAATACCAACGAATATCTTAACTCCAAAAATTTCTTCCTCTTCGCAGGTCCATGCGTGATTGAGGGGGAGGAAATGGCTCTCGAAATAGCAGATAGAGTAGTTAGCGTCACTCGCAAACTCGGCATACCATACGTATTTAAAGGTAGTTATAAGAAAGCTAACCGCTCTCGAATTGATTCATTCACCGGTATTGGTGACATTGAAGCCCTTACTATTTTGAAAAAGGTTCGTGACACTTACTCAATCCCTGTTGTAACTGATATTCACTCGGTACAGGATGCACAAATGGCAGCTGAGTACGTTGATATCCTTCAAATTCCGGCTTTTCTCTGCAGGCAGACTGACTTGCTCGTGGCTGCTGCTGTAACGGGTAAAATGGTGAACATAAAGAAGGGACAATTTCTATCGCCCGAAGCTATGAAATTTGCTGTTCAAAAAGTTCGTGATGCAGGTAATAACAATGTGGCAATTACGGAAAGAGGAACTACGTTCGGCTATCAGGACCTTGTAATAGATTATAGAGGTATCCCGGTTATGCAACAAAATAATTGCCCTGTAATCCTTGACGTGACACACTCTTTGCAACAACCCAATCAAACTGCCGGTGTTACGGGTGGTAAACCGGAATTGATTGAAACTGTGGCAAGAGCCGGTATTGCCGTAGGTGCCGACGGACTCTTTATTGAAACTCATCAAAATCCTAAAGTGGCTAAGAGTGACGGCGCAAATATGCTAAAGCTTGACCTGTTGCCTGAATTACTTCAGAAACTCGTCATTTTACGCCAAGCCGTGAATAAAATGAACGAAATTTGAAATAAATCGTTGTGATTATACACTGCAAAAGATAAAAATCCGTTATAGACTTAGAGTTGCCGTTTTATCGTATTTACAATAAGAAGAAAGCATACTCGAAAATATCATCTACAATTATGAAACTTAGAAAATTCTTGACATTAACGTTCGCGCTGGCTATCTCATTTACATCTGTCACCGCAAAAAATAAAGAAATTACTATGAATCAAGCTGTTATGCAAGTCTATAACAAGCTTTTGCAACAGGATTCTAAGGATTATCAGACTTATTTTTATCGAGCAAACGAATACTACAAGCATAATCTTTATTCACAGGCACTTGAGGATATTAATTCCGCTATCAGTTATACTCCGGAATCAAACAAGGATTTGCTTCTTCAGGAATATTCTCTGAGAGCGAATATTTACGTCATTCTTAATAAAAGTGAAGACGCACTGAGTGATATCACAAAAGCGTATGCTCTCAGTCCTAATGACTACGTTACTTGCTATCAAAAGGCGAATATAGAACTTGAGACTGAAAATTATCCTCAAGCTATTCAGTCGTTCAAAAAACTTCAACGATTAAATCCGAGAAGTACCGAGGCTCTTGTGGGACTCGCGAGAATTGCTGTGAAACAAAGCAATATAGGACTTGCTAATGACTATATTAATCAAGCCGTGGAGTTTGACAAGACTAATAGTAATATTTACGTCAAAAGGGCATCTGTCCGCAAAGATATTAATAATAATTCCGGTGCAGTGGAAGACCTTTTAATCGCTATAGGACTTGATAATAATAATTCCACTGCTTATAAAAAACTTAACGAAATTGCTAACAGTGACTATAACGCTGTGATTGCCGGAATCAGCAATGTTATCTCTCAAGTGCCGGATAAGGGTATGTATTACTATATAAGGGCATACATTGCTATGGACCATTATCATTACGTTTCTGCTCTTGCTGACTATAAGTTTATACTCAAGCAAAACTTCTACAATTACGATGGTATTTACCGAAGCATAGCCGTATGCTACTTGAATCTGGGTAAATACGAAGATGCATTGCAGGAAATTGACCATGCTGTCGCAATGACGGATAGTAATACAAAGTCTTACCAAGTCAAGGCGCAGATACTTCTTGCACTTGGTAAAAATGGTGAGGCTCTTTCTATTTTGGAAAACTTGATTGATAAAAACTATCAAAATGATGAAGTATATACGCTTAAAGGTATTACACTTATGAATGAAGGAAAATACATTGATGCCTCATCTGCTTTCGGGGAGGCCTCAATCCATACTCCTTCAAATCCGTTGCCTTACCTCTTGCGTGCATATACATTGGAAAAATATCTTTCATCTCCGGAATCGGCACAAAAGTTTTATACTCGTGCGCTTAATGCCGATACGGATTCTATGTCAATATACTCTTTACGCTGCTTTGCACTTTACAAAACCGGTGAAAAAGAAAAAGCCGATGAATGGGTGAGCAATATTCTTTCGGGTAATGATAATGACGGCTCTGTAAACTACTATGCTGCTTGTTACTACGCTCTAACCGGTAATACTGAAAAAGCATTGCAATGTGTGCAGACATCACTTAGTAAAGGTTTTGGCAGCTATTATTTGTGGAACGATTATAGCGTAGGCGACGTAAATGTGGCTCCACTCAGGCAGAACCCTCAATTCTCTCAGTTACTCCAAAAGTATGCGTCACTTTTTTCTGAATAGTTATCACCTGCGGTAACTTTCAGTTCTTTGTGAAAAATTATGAAGATTACTTATAGTTTGTTTTGAGTTGCGGTATTGTCATTTTAATGTCGTAACTTTGTGAAATATATCTAAAAATGAAACTTATGAAGATTAAACACTTTTATTTAATTGCTTCAATAGTATTGATGTCATCTTGCAGCCTGTTAAATAATGGTATTAACCGCGGTCAGAAGGCTAAATCTCCGGAATATTATACAGAAAACGGTGACAGAGTTTCTGTTTCTGAAAGTCAAGATAATTCATCTGTGACTGAACCTAAGGCAGAAGTTGCGGAGGTTAAATCCGATAATGCAAAGAATACCGGTGCAGTTAAGAAAAAAGAGGCGGTTAACACTGTTTCGGATACAAATACTGAAGACGTTGCACATAAAAATGTTGCAAATAATGACACCGTGAACTATGCTATGCAGATTAATGGTGAATGGATAGTAATGGAAGTCTTTGGAGAAAAAGTTAATGGTGACGAACGTCCTTACTTTACTTTTGAGGCTGCTACTAAATTTTACTACGGCAGTAACGGTTGTAACACTTTGAATGGTAACTACGATGTAGATGCTACAGGTAAATTGACTCTCAGTGACGGCGCTTCTACCCTTATGATGTGTCACGATGCACCTTACGAGTATAAGATTAATAATGCTCTCGGTCAAACTGTCGGATTTAAACTGTCAAAGTCAGGAAATGAAACCGTGTTAAAACTGCTATCTCACAAAGGTCACACTGTTATGGTTCTCAAAAGAGCTAACATGGATTACCTTAACGGTGCTTGG
>JALEMF010000124.1 GCA_022768005.1 Bacteroidales bacterium
GATATTCATAAAATAGTTAACTAATTGTTTGGCAGAGTCTTAAATATTTATAAGCATCCGAATAAAGCGGTCTTGACAGGAACAAAATAAATCCCGTCAAACACTGATAATATACCTTTCTAAAGCAAATAGTATTTGTATCTGTGAGAATAAAAGATGGAGAGATGTAACAACTGTGGCGTATGTCTCAGACTTAAGCAAGACACTTGGCATTGTGGACTAATCAGAGGATTCTTTGATTAAAGGAAAGAGCCATAGAACAAACATTACACTTTACAGAATATGATTCTGTGCAACTTTTTTTCTAAAAGTTTTCCTCCTGACTTTGACAATGCATCACCCTGCATCACCATCTTCCTCTTTATAACTTCTTGATAATCAGAAGTCGCGAATTTAATCATCAAAAAGTGATATAGTAAGGGAATAAGGCAAAAAATAAGGACGAAAATATCCGCCCTTATTTTTTAAGTATTTTATTCTGAATTATTTAAGTGTGCCAGCCTCAGCTTGCTGAATCATTTGTTCATTTGCCGTGATGTAGATTTCAACACGACGGTTTTGAGCGCGACCTTCCGGTGTATCGTTTGAAGCTACGTAGCTTGCCATTGGCACACCTTGTGATGACAAACGGGTAAAGTCAACTCCACTGTTTACAAGGTATGATTTAACAGCTCCTGAGCGACCGTCTGCAACTTTTTGATTTACCGCCATACTACCTGTGTTATCAGTAAAACCATATATCTGAACGTTTGTCTGTGGATTATTTTTAAGTGATACTGCGAACTGTGACAATTCAGACTTTGCATTTTCGCTTAGAGTTGTACCATTAGTCGGGAATAGAATACCGCTATTAAATGTCACTTTTATCGCTTGAAGTCCGTTTGCATCTTTAACTTGTTCTACGGTTGCAGATTCTGCAAGTTGACGTTCAAGTTCTTGTTGCTGTTTATCCATCTTACGACCAATCAGCGCACCGGCTCCTGCTCCTACGCCTGCTCCAATTGCACTTCCTATTGCAGCGCCTTTTCCTCCACCGATGATTGCACCAAGACCTGCGCCTAAGGCAGCACCGCCGCCACCACCGATAAGAGCACCTTTACCGGTGTTATTCATTGAACTACAACCCGTTAACATCATCGCTGCAGTCAATGCAGAGATTGTAAATAACTTTATCTTTCTCATAATTTTAATAAATTAAGTTAATTGATACTTTATTTTCGTTGCGCAAAGTTAGAATATTTCGCGATTACTGAAAAAAAAATTTGCACAAACTTTTCCAACATAGATAAAAATTTCTAAATTTGTAAAAAAAACGCAATATTATATGTTTAACCCAACTCCTAACGCTAAAAGTTCTACGAAATCTCTATTTTTATACCATGTATATGCACTTTTCACAGTAGCTATATGGGGTGCAACGTTCGTATCCACAAAAGTATTGCTGAACGCAGGACTTCATGCCGTAGAAATCTACATATATCGTTTTATTCTCGCATATATTTTAATACTCCCGTTCTGCAAAAGACTTTGGGCGAACAACATTAGAGATGAAATACTCCTCGCCCTTTCAGGTCTTACTTCCGGAAGTATATACTTCATTGCGGAAAACACTGCATTAAAGTACACACTCGTAAGTAACGTTTCACTACTGACAAGTATCAGTCCCCTATTGACAACACTCCTTATCGGATTTTTCTACAAGCAGGAAAAGCCTAAAGGAGGTGTTTACATCGGCTCATTAGTGGCATTGATAGGCGTAGCGCTCGTAGTTTTCAATGGCGGTATGTCAATTCACATTATGCCGCTTGGCGACTTGATAGCATTTTCAGCAGCAATAAGCTGGGCTTTTTACAGTATTATATTACGTAAATTAAACGTTGTTTACGATGCTTTGTTCATAACTCGCAAGACTTTCTTCTATGGCGTACTCACAGCACTTCCGTTCCTCGCATTTGAGCCGGAAATCAGTAGCCCTGCTACGCTGTTACAGTCAGACGTACTTTTGAACTTGCTCTTCCTCGGCATCGTAGCATCATTAATTTGCTGCTTCATCTGGGCATTGGCTGTGAAAGAGATCGGAACAGTAAAGACTAACAACTATATGTTCCTCCAGCCGGTATTCACTCTCATCTTGGCGTACATCGTTCTCCACGAGAAAATATCAATACTCGGCTACACAGGTTGTGCACTTATTCTTGGAGGACTTTGGCTAGGCGAAAAACTCGGTAAAAAATAAGTTCGAAAAAAATCAAGGCTATAAAATAAACTTCTCAACCACATGTGCTACGCCGTCTTCCTCATTACTATACGTAATGTAGTCCGCAACGTCCTGCACTTCCGTTGAAGCATTTGCCATAGCCACGCCGAGACCGGCATACTGAATCATACTCTTGTCATTGTATCCGTCGCCAACGGCTATCACCTCTTGTCGCTTTATTCCAATCGCACTGATTAAAGCATCTAACGATTGAGACTTCTCTATGCCGAGTGGCACACATTCCAAGAAAAAGCCGGCTGAACGATACACTGTCATTTTGCCGTCAAACTTTTCTGCAAGGTGCAATTCCAATGCGTGCAAAGGCTTCGGATCACCTACTATAAGACACTTATTTATCGGATATTTCACCTGATTAGGAAAATCAGTATATTCTACCACGTCCATTTTATTGATAAACGCCTCGGTCAGTACGTACTTATTCTTCTTTTTCGTAGCGGCTATAACATCACCCTGGTACGTCAATATTTCCAACCCGGCACTTTTAGCTTCTGCATATAAATCATTTATAAATTCCGGTGCCAAGTCACTATTGAATATCTGCTTTCCGGAGTTGCAATCTATCACAAGCCCGCCATTAAATGCCAAGATATACCCGCCGAATTTTGATAAATTCAGCTGAACAGCCAATGGCACTATTCCCTGTGTAGGACGACCTGACGCCAATACTATTTTCACACCTTTCTCCTGAGCCATCATCAAGGCATTAAACGTGCGAGGAGTGATTTCCTTTTTCTCATTAGTCAAAGTGCCGTCAAGGTCCAGCACTATCATTTTATACTTCATCTGCAAAAAATGTAATTCAAATTAAAATGCTATATATTCCTGAGGATTAAGCGACGTACCACTATGCCATAACTCAAAAGAGAGCCTGTTGTGTGACGCAGACATAATCCCGATGCGTGTCCCGGCATTAACCTTATCCCCTTTTGTGACAAACAACGCAGAAAGACCGGAGTAAATGGATATAAAATCCTGAGGGTGCTGAATGACAACTGTTATGCCATGGTCCACAACATACGATTCTGCAATTACAGTACCCCTATAAATAGAGGATACTTGAGCGGATGAAGGTGTTATCAACACAATGCCTTTTCCCGTATCACCACCAACGCTCTCTACTCTTGCACCGACTACAGGAACATAGAAAGTCATACCTTCCGCTGCTATAGGTGACAATACGGATAGATTATACTTCTCACGCTGCTCATACTGTTTTACAAATTTTCTTTCAGCCTCCGACGCAGGAATTATTGAGTCCACTGTTAAAGCGCCGAGGGTATCACGTTTCAAAGAAGGGACATTCGTGGCGACACTGTCAGAAAAAATTGCCACTATATTTTCAAGATAATCATTCTGAATAGCAGCCTCCGTAGATAATGAATCGTACTTCAGCAGCAATTCCTCGTATGAATTTCGTTGATCGCTCCGGATAAAACCCGGCAACAAAGATTTTACGGGAGTAAAAGCCACAAGCATAATTCCGAGCAGCAAAGCTAAAATAAAAAACGCTCCGATAAGCAACCCAAGCCGCTTACTCGTCAGTACTATATTAAAAATTTCCGTAAAGCAATTAACGTCGCCTATAGAAATACGCCATAACTTGGGAGATTTCTCAAGTCCGTCATTTTTATCTGTCTTATCCTTTTTAACTTTATTGTTCAGCATTGATTTTTCCTTAAAATTTTAAGCAGCACAAAAATACATAATTATTACACACACTTCATTATTTTTTCAAAAAAAAACGCTAACTTTGCAAAAGAATAGACAACTCAGAAAGTGTAAATATTTTAATTTATAACATCATACGACAATGAAGAAAAGTGCTTTACAAAAAGCTCGCGCTTCTTACCAACCTAAACTTCCTGTTGTATTGACAGGCGCAGTTCAAGTTGTAGAAGGTCAGCCTACTCAATCTGTTGCAGACCAAGAAGCAATCAATAAACTATTTCCTAACACATACGGACTTCCTGAAATTAAATTCGAAAAACGCAACACTCCCGTTTCTAACAAACCTGTAAACGTCGGCGTTATCCTTTCAGGTGGTCAAGCACCGGGCGGACACAATGTTATCAGTGGTCTTTTTGATGGTATCAAGAAAATTCACCGCGATAGCAAACTCTACGGTTTCCTTATGGGTCCTGACGGTCTTATCAAGCACAACTACGTAGAACTTACATCTGAAATTATTGACGAATATCGTAACACAGGTGGTTTTGACATTATCGGTTCAGGTCGTACAAAACTTGAAAAAGAAGATGACTTCGAAAGCGGTCTTATCATTCTCCGTCAACTCGGTATCTCTGCACTCGTAATTATCGGTGGTGACGACTCTAACACAAACGCTGCTGTTCTTGCTGAATATTACAAAGCAAAAAATGCAGGCGTTCAAGTTATAGGTTGTCCTAAAACTATTGACGGTGACTTAAAGAACGAATACATCGAAACTTCTTTCGGATTCGATACTGCAACTAAGGTTTATTCAGAAGTTATCGGTAATATCCAGCGCGACTGCAACTCTGCCAAGAAATATTACCACTTTATCAAGCTTATGGGTCGCTCCGCTTCTCATATCGCACTTGAATGCGCACTTCAGACTCAGCCTAATATCTGCATCGTTTCAGAAGAAGTTGAAGCCAAGAAAATGTCATTACCTGACATCGTAAACTACATCGCCGACATCGTTGTTCGTCGTTCTGAAACAGGCAAAAACTTCGGTACTGTTCTTATTCCTGAAGGACTTATCGAATTTATCCCTGCTATCAAAGCACTTATCGCTCAACTTAACGACCTCGTTTCAGAAGAAACAGCTACAGGTAAAGAATTTGCCTCCGTAGCTCGTGAAAGCCAGATGGATTGGATTCTCGCACACCTTTCTGCTGAAAATGTTGAGACAATCAAGTCACTTCCGGAAGACGTTGCTCGTCAGCTCTGCCTTGACCGCGACCCTCACGGCAACGTTCAAGTTTCACTTATTGAAACTGAAAAACTCCTCAGCAAAATGGTTGCAAACCGTCTTGAACAACTTCGTGCTGAAGGCAAGTACAATGGTAAATTCTCACCACTTCACCACTTCTTCGGATACGAAGGACGTTGCGCTGACCCATCTAACTTTGATGCAGACTACTGCTACGCACTCGGCTTTAACGCATCTTGCTTGATTAATGCAGGCGTAACAGGATATATGTCATCACTTCGCGGTCTTAACAAGCCGTCTGTACAATGGCAAGCAGGTGGTATTCCAATCACTATGATGATGAATATGGAAAAACGTAACGGTAAAATGAAACCGGTTATCCAAAAAGCACTTGTACGCCTTGATGGTGAACCATTCCGCCGCTTTGCAGCAAAACGTGAACAATGGGCATTGAACACTGAATACGTTTATCCGGGTCCTATCCAATACTTCGGTTCCCCGGAAGTTTGTGACCAACCGACCCTCACACTTACTTACGAACATCTCGGTAAATAATTAATTTACCATATAAGTGAAGGACACTTATTCCTTCTCTATATAAAAGTCAAAAAGAGGCTGTGCCGAAGCGGTGCAGCTTCTTTTTATTTGAATCTTTCACAAAATAAATATCAGTAATTTTTTGCTAATCTCAACCTTTATTTTTACATTTGTGAAAACTAACATAAACGACGGATTTTGAACTGCTTGTTGCGCATATCGCTCCTTTTTTCCTTTTTGTCGGCACACTTTTATTCTCTCGGTGTTACGACAAGTGAAAATTATGTAACAAACGGATACTATCTCGGGAGCATTGCAACAATAACCGATAAAAACGGCTCTATCCCACAGACAAACAGATACTTATCAGGAGGATTACCACAAACGGCTATGACTGTCAACGACCGCTTCATTGACAATCACCTGTATTGTTCAATGCAATACACCGGCACTCACTCAATGGGCTTCTACGACAACACAGCCCGCATCTACGATGCAATCCTATCCCGTTTCACCACACAAGACCCACTATCTGAAAAATACCCGGATATCTCCCCTTACGCCAACCGTGCTAATAATCCGATGAAATATGTGGATAATGATGGCAGTGAAGTGAAACCTTTAGGAAACGAAGAATTAGAAATGATACGAAATACTTTACCCAAATATACTCGTAATTATGTTCAATTATATGAAAATGGGATGATTGATTTCTTATTATTAAATTCGTGTCCCGAGAATAATATGAATATTATTAATTTAAAATTATTAGTCAATTCTAACACAGTTGTTGAGGTAAGACTTAGTAATAACTTTTCATATGTTGATCAAAATGGAACTAAAGGAACTGCAGAAATGAAATATTATTCTTTTGACCCAAAATACGATTTGGAATCTGATAAAGACTTATCTGGTGAAACAATTACCGGTACTTCCACTGGAGAAAATGGATTTTTAGGAAAAACTCTATTTCCTGACAATTATGGTTTCCAAAACTCTCCAAATAAAAATATAATAGTAATTATAAATAATAATTTATCTCAAGCTGGAGCGGCAGAAATATATAGTCATGAGGCTAATGGTCATGCTTTGTTATATATTCTTAATGGTGGTAATCATAAAGGAGCAAGTCATCAATTTGTTAGAGGACTTTGTTTAGATGGAAATAAAAATTTAGTAAAAATGATAATTAATTCAAAAAAGGAAACAATAAAAAATATGAAGTAATGAGTCAAAAAAATTACATATTGCTCACAATTATTTTATGCTTTACAAGTTTAAATGCGCAACATAAAATTAAGACAAGTACTGAAACATTAAGTTTTTACAATGGTATAACAGGACAAGATCAAATCATACAAGAATACATAATTACAAATAATTCAAGTGAAGATTATTTGACCTGGATATCATTGGATATAATTAAAAATAAGTCTGATAAAGAAATAATTCACGATTATTTTAAAAAAATTAAAGGCGATTTTAACCTTACGCAAATGATGTACGAAGGTCTGCTCAAAGGTCAATCTGTTTCTATCGGATACACTTTTATAAAAAAGATTTCGCCAGGTCAAAAGTTTACATATATCGTAAGTCAAACAAATAAAAAGTCCAACATCTACCAAAACAGGATTGTCATTATATCAAAGCGGAAAGTAGAACAAGCATTGCGAATGAAAATATACAATGACTTATATTTTAAACCTACTTATATTTTTTTGACAGATATATTTTTGAATGATATTAATGACAATACAATACGATAAAACAAGTTTTCAATATTTCAATTTGAATGATTACACTTCGGATATGTTTTTACTATATGCATATTTAGTTGTCGTAAAATAATACAAATATCTGCATACAAAATTCGTTTTTTTAAGAACTATCCGTTAAATCACAATCAATATTTATAGATACTGTTTCAAAAAGTAATAGTATCTTTTTATAAATAAAAAAAATTTGTACCTTTGCAATAAATCCGAGTAACACCGGACAAACTATTCTATAACCTCTAACCTAAAATATGGTAGTTATATTTAAGAAAGACTCCCGAATATTCTATGTAGTAGAGTCTGACCATCGTTTCAGCGAAGGTGAAAAAGAACAGTTATCATGGCTGTTTTCAGGCGCAAAAGCGCTATCGTCAACCAAAGTTCAAGGTCCGTTTGTGGGTCCACGCAAAGAGATGATTACGCCGTGGAGCACGAACGCAGTAGAAATCACTCAAAGTATGGGGCTGAACGGGATATCCCGAATTGAATGTTTTACGAAGGTTAAAACAGGTGACACTCAATATGATAAGATGCTCTTTCGCTACTATGAAGTAATAGATAGCAATATCTTCAAGACTGATAAACAACCTGATCCTATAATTTTCGTGCAAGACATATCTTCTTACAACGAGTTGGAAGGACTTGCGTTGAGCAAAGAAGAAGAAGAGTACCTAACAAAATTAAGCCAAAAACTTGGTCGTCCACTGACGGACAGCGAAGTTTTTGGTTTTTCTCAAGTTAATTCAGAGCATTGCCGCCATAAAATTTTTAATGGGACGTTTATTATTGACGGCAAAGAGATGCCGATGTCTTTATTTAAATTAATAAAAAGGACTTCAAAAGAAAATCCGAACGGACTTGTATCCGCATACAAGGATAACGTGGCTTTCATAGAAGGTCCGCGCATAGAACAATTCGCACCTGTCAATCCTGACAAACCGGACTTTTTTACTATTTCCAATCTGAACACTGTAATTTCTCTTAAAGCGGAAACACATAACTTCCCTACTACC
>JALEMF010000001.1 GCA_022768005.1 Bacteroidales bacterium
AGACAAAGTTATAGAAAAAGCCGACAAATATGTGTTATTTTTATTTTCCATAATAAGAAAGTCAAGAGAATTTGCATTTATTAACAATACTGTGCATATTTATGGCACAAATACAGTTATATCTTTGCAGTGTAAATAAAACAAAGATGGTAACTAACAATAATAACTCGTAGAATTATGAACAATGCAATTATTTTCTCAGAACGTGTGATTAACACGATTAACTCTCTCCCTGAAGAGGAAAAATTAGCAGTGACAAGTGCTGTATCTTGCGAATTTATTCTCGGTGTGCCTATGAAAAAAGGTCTCACTCCTTTACAGCAACTTTTATTCGCTGTAATTAAAAGCTACATTCTGCATGATACCAAGCAATTTGAATCAAAGCAAAAATTGGTTTCATAGAATAGATATGATAGTCTGATACTTAGAAAACATTGTTTCCGTTTTTTAAATTAATGGGAGTGCGATGCACACAGCTCGCACTCCCATTATTATGAATTATGAAATGAATTGTGTTTCAGCATCTTGCCTCATATTATAATGCGACGACATTGATTGCCCATACGCACCGACAGAGCGAATCGCAAGTATATCGCCTCGCTTGGTGACGGGCAAAGTAATATTTTCAGCAAAGGTATCTGCCGATTCGCAGATAGGACCTACGACGTCGTAAGTTTCTTTTTCAGCAGATTTTGAAGAAATGTTATCTATTCTATGATATGCTTGGTAAAGCGCAGGACGAATCAAGTTGTTCATACCGGCATCTACGATAACGATTTGCTTGCTTTCACAGTGCTTTACGTAGATAACCTTGGTTATTAGAGTTCCGCACTGTGCTACAATAGAGCGCCCTAATTCAAAATGGAGTGTAACACTTTCCGGTAACTGCAAGTGCTTTTTAAACGTATCAAAGTAATTTTTAAAGTCCGGAATCGGATTCTCAACAGGGTTCTCATAGTCAATTCCGAGTCCTCCGCCAACATTGATATAGTCAATATTCAATCCGTAATCATTGACTGCTTTATCCATAATAGGCTTTATTCTCTCGCAAAGAAGAACGTATGGTTCCATCGTGAGAATCTGGCTACCGATATGGAAATGAAATCCCCTCATATTCAAGTTCATGCTTGATTTCACCATTGAAAGGACATCATCAAGCAAATGCAGTGAAATGCCGAATTTATTCTCCGCAAGTCCCGTCGTGATGTAATGGTGGGTATGTGCATCAATATTAGGATTAATGCGAAGTGCAACGTTTGCCACAGCGTTTCTGTCCTGTGCAATTTCATTTATAATGTCCAATTCTTCCACTGACTCCACATTAAAACAGCCGATATTCAAGTCAATAGCTTCAGCAATTTCCTCATCGGTCTTACCTACCCCTGCGTATGCAATATTTTCCGGTGCAAATCCACACTTGATAGCGTGACGTACTTCTCCGATGCTCACGCAGTCTGCACCAAAGCCGTTAGATGCCAATAACTGCAGAATACGAGGTTCGAAATTTGCTTTAATGGCATAATGCACCTTATAGTTGCAGCCTGAGATATTTTCTTTTATTACTTGAATAGTGTCATTTAATATTCTGAGGTCGTATAAATAGTACGGCGTCTGTGTCATGAAGATGAAATTTATATTGGTTATGAATTAAAAAGATGCTTACTGAGGGAATTAAGAGCAGCCACCTTATCTTCTTTTCTGATAAGGAATGAAATATTGTAATCGCTGCCTCCGTAGGAAATCATACGCACAGGGATATCACGCATAGCATCAAGTGCCTGTGTTTCAAGTCCGCTATTATGCCATACGAGGTCACCAACCACACATATAATCACCATATCACGGTCAACGGTTACCGTAGAGAATTTTTTCAGTTCATCAACTATTGACTGCAAGTTTCTGTCATCGTCAATAGTGACCGATACACCTACCTCAGAGGTAGCAATCATATCAATAGGCACTTTATAAGTTTCAAATGTCTCAAAAACTTTATGCAAAAATCCGTAAGCAAGAAGCATTCTGCCACTCTTGATTTTAATAGCAGTAATATTATCTTTTGCTGCAACTGCCTTAATCGCCTTTTGGGTGTTTGTGAACTGATTGTCAATAATAGTACCCGGTGCGTCCGGCTCCAT
>JALEMF010000011.1 GCA_022768005.1 Bacteroidales bacterium
CCATTGTCAAAGAAGTCCTCAATTTTCAGCGAGTGCAAATGACCGTTAATGCAGAATTGAGGGTTAGGAAACTGACAGATGACGTAGTTAAAAAGTTTTGCTACATTGTTGTTGAACTGGTCGCTGTAAGGCGGCGCATGCATAGCAACTATCGTCTTTGTGACATTTTCCGGTACGTTTGTCAATTCATCTTCTATAAAGGCAAAATCCGGCACCATGTGAGAGTAGTCGTATTCCAGTGCATTGGTGTTAAGGCATAAAAAACGTACATTTCCGGCTGTAAATGCGAAGTTTTCTTCCCCGAAAATTGTATCGAACACTTTTTGTCCCGTTGCCAGGCAGTCGTGATTACCGAGAAGGCAGACGTAAGGCACATTCAGCTTGTTCAGAATATCTCTTTGCTTCTCGAATTCCAGTTTTGCACCGAAATCAGATAAGTCACCGCAATGAACCACGAATTCAACTTTGCCTATAGTGTTGATTTTAGCCACGGCATCATTCGTCTCGTCGTACCAACGCTGAGTGTCGCTGATAACGGCAAAGGAGAATTCGGTTTTATCTTTCATTTTCTCCTCAATCCGCAATATGTTTTTGTCATTGATATTCTTCTCGCCGCGCACATTCAAGTCGTAAGGGTGGTATTCAATCATGTTGCATGCGGTAAGAACAAGAAGTGAGATTATGGACAGTAATTTTGTGTTCATGCGTATTAATTTGTTAGATAGCAAAGGTAAGCATTTAAAATGCTCGAAAATTGCCTGTTTATCGTCAAAAATGGTCAGAACTTCTCATTACGGCAAGTTCTGTTCGCAGTAAATCCGGAAAGTAGTCCTAAAATGAGAAAGGGCTATCTCACGACAACCCTTTCTTTTGAATAAACCAATCATTATCACATTTCTTGCAATGGAAAAAGTAATTTTTGCTATGTATTAGTAAAACAAAAATTCTTGCTAATTGTTTGCGAAGTTTCTCAATTTATTCCTATTTAACAAAAATTTCCAATATCACATATTTTTTTGTAACATCAAATGGCTGAAGTTCTTTCTAAGAATACTTCAAAATCTTTTTTGAAACTCGGATATTTCTGATACTGAAGAAGTACGTTAGCAAAGAGCCTCGCCGAGGCTTTCCTTGATGACGTAACTTCTTCAGCGTCAGATACAGACCGCACCTCCCCGAGGTGCGAGTGTGTTGGATGGCATCGTCTGTCACCGCATGGCGCACTACGTGCATATACGGTGTTTCCTTGGAGTGTGGAACTATATCTGAATTGTGGTGCCGGTGTTAGAGAGAATGTTGTGAATTGTGACCCGTGTTCCCTCATCGTTCATTCCTCTATTTCCATAAAACTGCAAATTTTTGTTAATTTATTTCCATAAATCACGATTTTTTGTTATTTCTATTTCCATATAATAGTGAAAATGCGTTAAATTATTATTGGAAATAAAGTTAATCCATTGATAATTAGGTGGAAATATCTAAAATGTAATAAAACCTAAATTATATGTCATTAAGAAGCCATTTTGTGGCGGAAACTACGTTTATTGTATATCCGTCTTCTTCAATATTTTCATGCTCCTCAAATGTTATAAGCGTTAGATTATTACATTTGAGTTTTTTTGCTGCATTTTTTAATCCTCTAATCTCTCTGAAAAGTGTTTTTTCGTTAGAAATATCGTAGGATACTTGTATTAACTCTTTTACATTACCATCTTTTGCAATAATAAAATCAACTTGCGATGCCGCTTCTTTATAGAAGAATATATCACAAAATAATGGTTTATAACGGCGTAAAAGCTCAATACATACTACATTCTCAAGTTTCCAACCGAGATTTTCCTGTGAGAAATTGTCATTGCGGTCTGTTACAAATGCTGTATCAATCACATATACTTTCTCGTTTCTTACTCTATCTTTGCTTTTGTATGAGAATCTGTGGATTCCTACCAGTAAGAATGCTTCTTTGAGGTAAGAGTAGTAGTTTTCAGCAGTGTGATTTGATACTCCGAATAATTCGCCGACGGTTTTGGCAACAAATTCTTGACAGTAATTATCTGCAAGATAAGCGCCTATTCTTTTTAGAGCCTCTATATTTCGGACGTTGAATCGTTTTGCGATGTCATTTTGAATTATTGCGTCAAACAATCCGTTAATATAGCCGCGCCTATTGCTCTCATTGAATAGTTCCGGGAATCCCCCTTGCAGGAGATATTTTTGCAATGAACTTTTGCGTAAGCCTTTTGCTTTGGTTGATAAGGAAGTCGTGTCGGTTTTTGTTATTGCGCAGTATTCCGAGAATGAAAATGGATATAGTTCCACTTTGTTATTTCTACCTGTCAAGTGAGTGCTTAATTCTTTACTAAGCAATTTGGAATTTGAACCTGTGATAAATAAGTGTATTTTTTGGCGAAGTAATCTGCTGACAAATAATGGCCAGCCGTCAATGTTTTGGATTTCATCAAGAAACAGGTACTTAAATTCACCATATTTTATATATAATGCTTCAAGTAAGTTGTCTAAATCACTTATTTGCAGATCTTTCAATCTATCATCGTCAAAGTTTACGTAAGCAAATTCAATTTCTTTTTGCTTGAGAAACATTTCGCATAATGTTGATTTGCCACATCTTCTGACGCCTATAACAACTTGCGCTCGATTGCTTTTTAGATCAAGTTGAGATGCTTCCTGGCGTGAGCAAAATTCTGAATAATCATTTGCTGACAATTCATCGTGCTGGTCGGATAGTATTGATTGCAGTTTTTGTATGTTCATATTCAATTATTTTGTTTTGCAAAAATAATGCTATTTCCATAAAACTGCAAATTTTTGTTAATCAATTTCCATAAATCACGATTTTTTATTATTTCTATTTCCATATAATAGTAAAGGTATGTTAAAATGTTTATGGAAAATGTAATGATATTATTGATAATAAGGCAGATATGAAAGTTGTGTAATAAAACTAAATTTTTTTGTTGCCATATTCTACTGACCGAACGCTTTCCGAGGTGCGAATGTGTGGGGTGTTTTCGTCTGTCACCGCATGGCGCACTACGTGCTTATACGGTGTTTCCCATAGACAGAGCCTCGCCGGGGCTTGATGTCGAAGAATTTCTTATCCGATAATATCTATCAACCAATATTTATTTGCATCTATTATTTATATTCTTTTGAAAAATCCTTCGTATTCATTATCTAATATTTTCCAAATACCACTTTTTCGACCTCCTTCTCTGACTATAAGTTTTTGGTCGGAAAGTTGCTTGAGGTATCGTTGTACCTGTCGTAAGGAAATGCCCATGCTCTCTGACATCTGCATAGCACTGATTTTTGGCATCTGAGAGATTAACTTATAAATTTGTCGTTGAGCTTTTATAAATTCTTTTGTGACGTTTGTTTTTCCTTTTACGACATCTTTTGCGACATCTTTTACGACATCACTCGTCTCTTTTACGCTGTGGAGATCATCTTTTACGATATCCTCTCTATAATTGAGGTTCCACAGGGTGACATGAAATTCTGTTGAATTTGAACGAAACTCAGGAGCACGATAGTTCTCCAACGTCTCGAAATGCTTATACTCACCAATTATCTTTTTTATACCACTGCCTCTACGCTCCATCAATTTCAATCGATGAAAAAAATCAGCCAGTAATGGGTTTCGACGTTTTGAAGGTACTGTCAGCGGATTTAATTGTTGTATTAGTTGTCCATCAAACATACCTCCGGGAGAATACACTTCCATGCGGTCATCATACATATCTATGTGAATCTCACTGCCATGTTCCATAAAGTCCCTATGAATGATGGCATTACAAATAACTTCGGTTACGGCGCGTTCAGGATAATCCGGTAATTCTTCTCGATATTCAGCTTCTTTCCACCATCTTCTATGGGAATTGTTTCTCACAAAAGCAACCGCGTCTTGTAATTGACTGATAACACTTCCTTCGAGTTCTGCATCGTCAAAAGCTTCACCCAAGCCGCTCGTCATATCAAGACCATTCCAGTGCGTGCAGAAGATTCGAGAATG
>JALEMF010000036.1 GCA_022768005.1 Bacteroidales bacterium
CAATGATTAAAAATTTAAGGTGTCAATAATCAGTTATTTGATATTTCAGGTAGCATACAGAAATATGCTTCTACATACGAAACAAAGTTAAATTTTACTTTTCAATTTACCAAGACTTTTCAAATAATTATTTTCAAAATCCCACGGCAAAGCATCTACCACAGACCGCACATCCCCGATGTGCGAATGTAGATGGAGGTATTCTTTCACCGCATGGCGCACTTACGTGCTTATACGGTGTTACTTACAGCCGAGCCTCGCCGAGGCTCCCTGATGATGTAACTTTTACTTGCTTTCAATTATAAAAACCACTCAATTTCTTTCACTTTAAATGAAAGAGCCGTGTATGTGTAAATAAAAAGTTGAAATATTTTTTTGTTATTAAGCAAAAAGGTAGTATATTTGCAGAGGTGTAAAACGCTATGAAACGAAAATAACCAAATTTTTAATTAACATAAAACAATTTAAACATGAAACAACTATTACGCAATCTTGCTCTCGCATCTGCCGTAGTTATCGCAGGTGCTGCTTCTGCACAGACGTTGACAGACAATTTTGCTCTACAAGTCACTATTCCTTCAGGACCTAACAATGCTCGTTATGCAACAGGTCACAACGGCAAACTTTACTTTGCCGACAAAGGTAATCACGCTGTTTACAGCGTTGACTCAGAAGGCAACGTAGCAACAGTTCTCGAAAACGAAAACATCGTAGGTCTCGGTCTTACTTTTGACCAAGCCGGTAACATGATTCTTCAAGCAGGTGCTTTCCCTGATGGAAAATCAGGAAACAAATTCCTTATCGCTACACCCAATGCTGACGGTACATATTCAGTAGCAGGTGATGTCGTTGATTTCGGTGGTGAAGGTGATGATTGCATCGCTGATGGTCGTGAAGACGTTTTACCGGGTGTAATCGGTGACGTAATGAGTGAACAAGGTGCTGTTTTCTATGTAAGTGCATTAAAAGCAACAAGCGTCTATATGGCATTCTTCCAGAATGGCGGTAAAGGTGATTACAGCCTTGTAGGTGACTACGCAGCAAGTTCTCCTGTAAATGGTGTTTCAGGCGATATGCTTGATAATAACACATTCGCTCAGCCATATTATAACTCTATGGACGAACTTATGGCTGCAGTAGGAGAAGGTGTTTCTGCTGCTGATGCATTCGTTGTTCGTAAACGTGCTAATGCAGGTACTACATTCTATATGGTAGATGGTGCACTTCAGCCATGGACATCTGTTAGCGCAGGCCCAACAGCAGGTTTTGCACGCTTCAATCTTAAAGGTGTAGACTACGCAGTATTACCAATATTCATTTCAGCTACTACTCACGTTGGTAACTTCCAAGTAGTACGTGTTTCTGACGGCGAAGTTGTCGGCCGTACTAATTTTGATGAAATTGCTCCGTCTTCAGGCCAAAGTGCAATCAACGTTGAGGTAGTTGATGAAAATACCGTTAGAATCTATAGAGGTTGTTCTCTCGGTGCAAAAGTAGGTGTTGCTATGGCTACATTTACAGTTCCTTCAACTCCTTCATACGTAGGTGAACCTGTTTACGTAATGGGTCACATTGGTGATGACAATACTAAATGGTGGAATCCGAGCGTAGGTTATGAAATGAACCTTATCGGTGACAACCTTTACAAAATCGAAGACGTTAACATCGCAGATGCTGACGGTGTATCAGGTGTTGGTTACTTCGCATTCGTAAATACTCTCGGTGCTGATCAAAATGACTGGGATTCAGTTAACGCAGGTAAACGTTACGGTGCAGTTGCAACTAATACTTCAATCGCTGAAGGTGAAACCGCAGACGTTGTTCTCGGTGACCAATCTTGGAAAATCGCAGCAGGTAACTACGACTTCACTCTTGACCTCGTCAATATGAAACTTACAGTTGAAAAACATTCAGGTGTTAATGCTGTTGAAGTTGAAGAAGGCGAAGCTGTTTACTACAACCTCCAAGGTGTACAAGTTGCTAACCCGCAAAATGGTCTTTACATCGTAAAACGCGGTAACAAAATTGCTAAACAATATATCCGCTAATACGCTGACCTATCAGATAAATAAAAAAGGCGACACTTCAGTGCCGCCTTTTTTTATTTGAGTAGTTAAAGGGGTTAGATGCCGGAGCCTTTTTTGTAGCGTTTTATCTCACTTCTCAGTATTTTACCTGTAGGAGTATGAGGAATAGTTTTTACGATGCGTATTTCTTTAGGCATCTCGAAGTTGGTGAGAAGTGACTTCAGTGCTTCAGCATCAACAGCGTGCTTAGTGTATAGTACCACTTTCTCTCCCCAAAAATCATCTTTTACGCCTATGACAAAGTATTCGTCATTCATAATCGGGGATATTTTCCGTTCTATTTCCTCAATATGCACCTTCACTCCACCTGTGATAATTACGTTGTCACGACGACCGACCCAATGAAAATCCTTGTGGTCATAAAGCCATACAATATCATTAGTCTGAATACCGTCAAATGAATACCCCGGTGCGTGTATTTTAAGACAAAATTCATCGTCCACGTCAAAAGATATTCCGGGCAATGCGAGATAATGGTCGTTAATATTTCTGAAGTCTTTTATTGCCACATGGCTTGAAGTTTCAGTCATACCGTATGAGGCAAAAGTGTGAAAAGGTGCGTTTTTTATTGCTTCAACCAAATTCTGTGGCACAGGTCCTCCGCCTACAAGTACCTTGCCGATATGTTTAGCCTTAGCCTTGTTCTCTAATAAATGTACTAACTGTGACGGCACGACGGGGATAAAGTCGATTTTACCGTAATACCGGGCAATAGGAGTGTTGGACGGAGTTTCCATGATTAGTTCCGCACCGGAAACGGCGGCACGGATTATCATCATTTTTCCTGCAATATAATTTGCGGAAAGGGGACACACGAGTCTTGACTTTTTATTGATGCCGAAATATTCGCAAGAAGCCTTTGCAGAACGAATCATATCGGACTTGGGAAGATGAATAGTCTTCGGTGTACCTGTAGAACCTGACGTATTAACGATGATATAATCATCGGAATTTGTAAACTCACGTATAAATTCGTCAGCCTCGGGAGTGGAGATTTTGATATTTAAATGTAATTCCATTTTAAGTCCGGCAGTACCGGAGGTAATTTATGATGATAAACTATTTCATCGCCCTCAATGCTGAGGGGAGAAGTGAAATTATTGGTGTACAGCATACCGGTGCCGAGTCCTTGCGGCATATCGGTGTTGAATTTTGAAATCCAAAGGGTGAGAGCCGCAAGTCCCGCGTTAGATTCAAGCGCAGACGTAGCCCACCGGCGTATGCCTCTTTTTTCAGCCTCGATAATCCAGGATTCAGCACTTTTAAAGCCACCGCAGAGCGATGGTTTCAGCACTAAATAGTGCGGTTTCAGAGAGTCCAGGAGATTAGCCTTTTCTGCATCGCTCGCACAGCCGATAAGTTCCTCGTCAAGTGCAACAGGTATAGGTGATTTGCTGATAATGCGAGCCATTGCTTCAACTTGATGCGGCTTTATAGGCTGCTCAATGGAATGAATGTCGTATTTGCTGAGAATATTAAGTCTTTCGAGTGCATTTTCAGGTGTAAAAGCACCGTTGGCATCAAGTCTCAGTTCCAAGTCCGCACAAGAAAAACGTGAACGAATGAAGTCAAGCAGTGATACTTCGTCATTGAAATTTATGCCGCCGATTTTGAGTTTAATGCACCGGAAACCGTCATCAAGTTTTTTGCAAATACGGCTGTACATAGTATCTTTGTCGCCCATCCAGATAAGTCCGTTGATAGGAATACGGATATCACTCTTCGGATAACTGTTATTCTTTCGCATGTTCAAGTCCATAAGCGCACTTTCGTATCCGAAAATAAGGGAACTCATACCCGAAGTCATAAAACTGTCATCAATACAAGCATTCCGCAGTTTCTCCTCGTAGTCAGGGCAGTCCTCGGCACTCAGACCGCGAAAAACAGCACATTCACCTATGCCGAAAATGTCCGGATTATCAGTATCGTAAGCCTTGATGAAAAATGTTTCCTTTTCCGTCATTGATGCACGCGAAGTTATGGCTGTCTCCTTGAATTTCAGCACATAACGGCAATAAGCAAACTTGAGCATCAGCCCGGGAATTTAGGAAACTGCTCAAAGTTCGGGTCACGCTTTTCAAGAAAAGCATTTTTGCCCTCCTGAGCTTCAGCCATAAGATAATACATCAAAGTAGCATCGCCGGCAAACTCCATCAAGCCCCTTTGTCCGTCAAGTTCGGCATTAAGTGCGCGCTTAATCATGCGGATAGCGAATGGACTGCGACTGAGAATAGTCTTGCACCATTCAACGGTCTCGTCTTCAAGCTTTTCAAGTGGAACAACCTTGTTTACCATACCCATTTCAAGTGCTTCCTGTGCAGTGTATTGCTTGCATAAGAACCATATTTCACGAGTCTTTTTCTGACCTACGCAGCGAGCAAGGTAAGAAGATCCGAAACCGGCATCAAAACTTCCAACTTTAGGTCCTGTCTGACCGAAACGTGCGTTTTCACTTGCGATAGTGAGGTCACAAACCACTTGCAACACGTTACCGCCACCTATTGCATAGCCGTTCACCATGGCTATTACCGGTTTTGGTATAGAGCGAATAGCCTTATGCAGGTCAAGCACATTGAGGCGAGGCACACCCCCGTCGTCAATGTATCCGCCAATGCCTTTTACGTTCTGGTCACCACCGGAGCAAAACGCCTTGTCGCCGATACCGGTGAGGATAATAACACCGATTTCCTGTGACTCGCGGCAGTAATCCATAGCGTCAAGCATTTCGCGGTTCGTCTGCGGACGGAAAGCGTTGTAAACTTTAGGACGATTAATAGTAATCTTTGCTATACCTTCGAATTTTTCAAAAAGGATATCTTCGTAATCCTTTATCTTTTCCCATTTTCTGTTACTCATATCAGTAATTAATTTTTATTTCTTTCTTTACAAAATTTCAAATAGTCAAGCCATACTTTTGCGCTTACATCGGAATCCGTTTTTACTGCGAGGATTGCAGGCTGTGATGCCTCGGTAATAAACTGACGAAACACCGATTTCAATTCTTCCATTTCCGTAGCTTCAAAATACTTGAATCCGTAGGCTGGAGCAAGCATCTCAAGAGGCAGATTTACTTTCGGTGAAATGTATTGATTCAGTTCTTTTACGTCACGAGTGGATTTTATAATACGGAAAATGCCGCCGTCGCTATTGCATATTACGATGATTTTAAACTTAGGGGTTACCAAGTTCGACGACAATGCAGCAAGATCGTACTGCATACACATATCACCGGTAATCAGCAGAGTGGGATAGTCGTTAAGCGTGCTGTATCCGAGTGCAGTGGAAGCGCAACCGTCAATGCCGCTCACGCCTCTGTTACATTCAATATCCTTCACGTTAAGCCTGTTTTGACAGTATCTGACAGTCATACCGTTCGACAGATGTACACCGTAGTTCTGCGGAACGTTTCGGCAAATATATTCGCAAGCCGCAATATCACTCCATACGGCGGAATTAAAAAACGTATCGTTCTTTATTTCTATCGTCTTGAAAGTGGCGGGCTTAATGCGTGAAAGTAAAAATTCCGCAAACTCCGTTTCACAGCAATCAAGTGATGCCGTTAAAGTGCCGAAAGTATCTGCGAAAACATCTCTGCTGCCAACAAGCCAATGTTCACAACCCCACTTTTTAATTTTCTCCTTCAAGTAGCGACTAATCAGTGCGCCGCCAAAAGTTATTACGATGTCAGGAACGGGAGTTAATCCGGTGGCAAGGTATTCGTCAATATCATTTATGATCAGTCCGCCGTGAATGTTGGAAACACCTTCAGCAAAGACAGGCGTCTTGTAAGACAGTTTTATGAGCAAGTCGTTAAGACTTTTTGACGGTCTCATAAATCCGCATACGATTAATATTCGTGACGACGATATTTTATTTGTAATTTCGTCTGTTAGCGACAGAGATAAAGGCGTTCCGCACTCGTTTACAGTCGTGATTTTACGCACCGGGCGAGGCTCAATATCGCAAACAGTGTTAAGCGGTTCGGCAATATGGATATTTATGTGTACCGGACCTTTACGGATATCCGTAGCGGTGTGCAGAGCATCATTTATTTTGCGATTAATGAAAGAATGTTCACTTTCAGTAATCCAATTATCAGTGACACTGACAGTGGTTTTTACAATCCCTGAAAGTGCGCCGTGCTGGTGTATGGTCTGATTATCATCTTGGTCAATCCTGTCAGCCGGGCGATCCGCACTGATAACAATCAGTGGCACTTGACGATAATATGCTTCTGCAACGGCGGGAGCATAATTCAGGACAGCACTGCCGGAAGTGCATATCAGCGCTACCGGTTCTCCGCACTGCAATGCCATACCCATACCGATGAATGCGGCACTCCGTTCGTCAATGACGGCGTGCATATCGAATTTTAAGGCGCGTGATAATGCTATTATCAGTGGCGTGTTTCGTGAACCGGGTGACACCACCACTTGGCGAACTCCGTACAGCGAGAGCAGTTCCGCCAACTCATTACAAGTTCCTTTTATTGTAGTTTCCATATACCTACAAATTTACGGAAAATTGCCTGTTTGCGAAAATTTTTCAAAAAAAAGTAAAGAAAATTTTGGAGGTTAAAAAAAATGTCGTAACTTTGCACCCGTAATTGAAACGCCGCTAAGGCAATCGGGGCGTAGCGCAGTCCGGTTAGCGCACCTGCTTTGGGAGCAGGGGGTCGAAGGTTCGAATCCTTTCACCCCGACAAAAAAGTCAACATCAAAAGTGTTGGCTTTTTTTGTGCGTATATGTATATCAAAAAAGTTGCACCGGCGAGGCACAACTTTGTATAAAGTATAGATAAAAATTTGAATATTAATTACTTTCAGAGTGATATTCAATCAAGCCCGGCATAGAAGACGGTATTATTTTTTGAATTTCCACGCCAAAGTCTTTAGCTACTTCTTTAAGAATGGATTCGAACTTACAAGCCACGCTGCCTACAACTGCAAAATTTTGTTCCTTATAGTCGTAAGATGCGATATTTCGAGTGAAAAATTTCATAAACGAATCATAGACGAGATTATGCACGTAAGGGTGATCAAGATGTTTAAGTAAAAAGGTTGAATACGAAGAAAGTAATACACTTGCTACGGCGTGAACGTAAATTTCGTCCATCACATCATCGGGATTAATCCCGTATTCTTCAATAAACTCATCACCGAGTTCTTTAGGAACAAGTTCCTTAAGACAGTCGCTGACGAATGATTTACCTATATATGCGCCACTGCCTTCATCACCAAGGACATATCCGAGTGAACGGATATTCCTCACGATTTTGTCACCATCGTAAACGCAAGAGTTGGAACCTGTGCCGATAATGCAAGCCAATCCCGGTTTTCTCACGAAAAGACCGCGAGCGGCACCAAGCAAGTTACTTTCCACAGTGACGGGAGTCTTGAACTGAGCAACGAGGCTTGACTCCATAATTTTACATTTTTCAACATTGGCGCAGCCTGCACCGTAATAGTAAACGTGATCCCAACGTTTACGGAAAAATGCGTCAGGCAACTCAAGTCTAATACAATGACTTATCTCTCTTCGAGTTTGGAAATACGGATTAAGACCACCGGTAGTGGTATGTTCAACGACCTCGTTACCGTCTATCAGAACCCATTCAGTGCGAGTCGAACTACTATCTGCAATTACAAGCATATCTTGTGTTCAATGTACAAAAATTAGTGATTACCTTTGTCGTTTTGCAAATTTACGTTAAGAATTTTGAAATTACAAATTTATCAGGCATTAAAATTAACAGTTATGTCTTTGCAAAAAGTTGAAAAAGACGTAAATTTGCAATGCCGTTAAGTGTTACGGCAAGATTTAATGTCACATAACCTCAAAACAATCTATTAATGCAACTGACTCCGCTTACTGCCGTTTCTCCTATTGACGGCCGTTATCATTCCAAGACAGACAAGTTAAACTTGTATTTCTCAGAGTATGCACTTATCAAGTACCGCATTAAAGTGGAAATTGAATACTTTATTGCACTCTCACGGATTCCTTTACCACAACTGACAGATATTGATGATGACGTAATAGCAAGTCTCAGAAATATTTACGCTAACTTCTCGGAATGTGATGCGGAGGAGGTTAAAGAAATTGAGAAAACCACTAATCACGACGTCAAAGCTGTGGAATATTTTATTAAGGCAAAATTTGATGCCTTAGGACTGCAAAAATTCAAAGAATTTATACACTTCGGACTTACTTCACAAGATATTAACAATACTTCAATACCGATGTCGCTGCAAGATGCGATAAATGAAGCCTACCTTCCGGCATTGGAAGAACTTACTTCTCTGCTTGAGGTCCGTGCCGAGGAATGGAAAGATATACCTATGCTTGCCAAGACTCACGGACAGCCGGCTTCACCGACACATCTGGGTAAGGAAATAAAAGTGTTTGCTTACAGGCTTCGTGAGCAAACGGAACTGTTGAAATCCACGCCTGTAAGCGGTAAATTCGGTGGCGCTACCGGTAATTTTAATGCACATAAAGTTTCGTTCCCGAATATTGACTGGGTCACGTTTGCAAACAAATTTTTGACCGACACCCTTAAGATAAATCGTGAGCAGTGGACGACTCAGATAAGTAATTACGACAACATCGCAGCAGTTTTCGATGCACTCAAGAGAATAAATACTATCATCATTGACCTTGACAGAGATATGTGGATGTATATTTCAATGGAGTACTTTAAGCAGAAAATACGCCCGGGTGAGGTAGGCTCGTCAGCGATGCCGCATAAAGTAAATCCTATTGACTTTGAAAATTCCGAAGGAAACCTCGGTATCGCCAACGCTCTCTATTCTCATCTCGCCCAAAAACTTCCCGTATCCCGCTTGCAAAGAGACTTGACAGACTCTACGGCGCTGAGAAATACAGGCGTGCCTATGGCTCATTCTCTCATTGCAATTCAGTCAACACTGAAAGGACTTAACAAACTCCTTCTGAACCGCACTGCTATTGATCGCGACTTGAATGTGATGTGGAACGTTGTGGCTGAAGCAATCCAGACTATTCTCAGGCGTGAAGGTTACCCTAATCCTTACGAGACACTGAAAGCATTGACCAGAAAAAATACCGTAGTCACTAAAGAAAGCATCGAGGACTTCATAAATTCACTCGAAATCGCTGAAAACGTTAAAGATGAACTAAGACAAATCTCACCGCAGAACTATACCGGTTATTGCTGATAGTGAGAGAATTGAGTGTGCGGAATGATAAATGACGAACTTTTTGCCGTCTTAAACGTTAAAAAAGTAGTCATACAGTATTATATTTGAAAAAAAAATTGTATTTTTGTAGTGATTAATCGAGAAGCACTCTACAACCGAAGGGGTACACTTTTTTTGAAATCAATTAGAAATTAAATACTACACTTTTACTATAATTATTTAAATTTCGACAAAGCCGAGAGGCTGCGTCAGAAACCATGTAACAACAATGGAGAACGAAGAAAAAAGACCAAGAAGACCTCGTATAGGTTTTTCAAGACAAGGTTTGAATAACCGTGAAAATCCTGCACAAGGCAATTATGAACAAAGAGATTATTCTCAGCAGAGAATTGCGTCCTCTGAGGGTAATAAAGAGCAAGACAGCGATGCACAGCAACAGTCTTTCCAATCTCAACAACCTCAAGAAAGAAGGTATTACCAAAATGACAATGTCGGCGGTTATCGTCAGAACGGCGGCGGTTACCGCAACAACAACGGCGGATATCAGCAGCGCGGAGGTTACAGAAACAATAACGGTGGAGGTTATCGTCAAAACGGTGGCTACAATAATGGTGGCGGTTATAGAAATAATAACGGCTACTATAATGGCGGCGCACAGACTGACGGCAACTACAATAATGACAATGATAACGGTTACCGCCAGAATAACGGCGGTTATCGTCAAAATAATGGTAATTACCGTCAGAATAACAATGGCGGTTATCGTCAGAATAATGGCGGCGGATACCGTCAAAACGGCGGCGGTTATCGTCAAAACAATAACGGCGGATATCAGCAGCGCGGAGGTTACAGAAACAATAACGGTGGCGGTTACCAACAACGCGGTCAGCAACAAAGACCGAAACCGGGAAGAACATTTATTCCCCGTCCTAAACAAGTGGAATATGAAATGCCAATTCCGGATCCGAATGAACAAGTTCGTCTTAACAAGTTTATGGCTAATGCCGGTATTTGCTCTCGTCGTGAAGCAGATGAATACATTCAGCAAGGACTTATCAAGGTGAATGGAAACGTAGTTACGGAACTTGGTACAAAGATCTCACCTGTTGACGTAGTGGAATTCAAAGACGAAGTTGTTACACTTCAACGCAAGTGCTACATTCTTCTTAACAAACCGAAAGACTGTGTTACTACATCTGATGACCCTAATGGCAGAACTACTGTTATGGACCTCGTGAAAGGTGCTTGCAAAGAAAGAATATACCCTGTAGGACGTCTTGACAGAAATACTACCGGTGTACTCCTCCTTACAAACGATGGTGACCTCGCGTCAAAACTCACTCACCCTAAATACGTCAAGAAGAAAATTTATCACGTATGGTGCGATAAAGATATTTCTGAAGATGATATGCAGCGTATTGCCGACGGTATTGAACTTGAAGACGGTCCTATACATGCAGATGCTATCAGCTATGCAACTGAAACTGATAAAAATCAAGCAGGTATTGAAATCCACTCAGGTCGTAACCGTATAGTACGCCGTATTTTTGAAGCACTCGGATACAGAGTGACTAAACTTGACCGCGTATATTTCGCAGGTCTCACCAAGAAGAATCTTCCGAGAGGACGTTGGCGCTACTTGACTCAGGACGAAGTCAACTACCTCAAAATGGGTTCTTTTGAATAATATTCGAATCGTTTAATTCATATTACTACCGATATAATAAAATGGAACGTACTAAAATCGTAGATTTATTCCGTCCGGAAATCCTTGGCACTGAAGTCAGTGTTAAAGGGTGGGTGCGTACTCGTCGTGGCAACAAATACGTACAGTTCGTAGCACTTAACGACGGTCCTACCATCAAGAATATACAGATAGTCTTTGATATGGCTAAGTTCAATGACGAACAGTTAAAGCCTATCACTACAGGTGCTGCCATTCACGTTACAGGTAAGCTTGTAGAGTCAATGGGTAAAGGGCAATCTGCTGAAATTCAAGCTGAAACACTTGAAATTTACGGTACTGCCGACCCTGAAACTTATCCTTTGCAGAAGAAAGGTCATACACTTGAGTTTCTTCGTGAAAAGGCACATTTGCGTATGCGTACAAACACTTTCGGCGCAGTTTTCCGTGTCAGAAGTGTCCTCGCTTATGCTATCCATAAGTTCTTCCAAGAAAAAGGTTTCTTTTATTTGAACACTCCGCTTATCACTGAAAGCGACTGTGAAGGTGCCGGTGCAATGTTTCAGGTTACAACTCTTAACCTTAACGACCTTCCCAAAAACGAAGACGGCGCTGTAGATTATTCAAAAGATTTCTTTGCAAAGCCTACTGCTCTTACTGTTTCCGGTCAGCTTGAAGGTGAACTCGGTGCTACAGCTCTTGGTGCTATCTATACTTTCGGTCCTACTTTCCGTGCTGAAAACTCAAACACTCCTCGTCACCTCGCCGAGTTCTGGATGATTGAGCCTGAAATTGCATTCTACGACATTAAGGATAATATGGATCTCGCTGAGGAATTTATCAAGTACTGTATTAATTACGCACTTGAAAATGCTGCTGATGACATTCAGTTCCTCAACGATATGTACGACAAAGAACTAATTGAAAGACTTAAGCAAGTCGTAAGTCAGGAATTTGTTCGTCTTCCTTACACTGAAGGTGTTGAAATCCTTGAAAAGTGTGGTAAGAAATTCGAATTCCCGGTATATTGGGGTGCTGACCTCCAGAGCGAACATGAACGTTACCTCGTGGAAGAACACTTCAAACGTCCTGTTATCCTCACTGACTATCCTAAAGAAATCAAAGCCTTCTATATGAAGCAAAACGAAGATGGCAAGACTGTTCGTGCTATGGACGTGCTTTTCCCTGCTATCGGTGAAATTATCGGCGGTTCTGAACGTGAAGAGAACTATGATAAGTTGCTCAAACGTATTGAAGAACTTAATATCCCGATGAAGGATATGTGGTGGTACCTTGACACTCGTCGTTTCGGTTCTGTTCCTCACTCAGGTTTCGGACTCGGTTTTGAACGTCTTGTACTTTTCGTAACAGGTATGACTAATATTCGTGACGTGATTGCATTCCCGCGTACTCCGGGTAATGCTGAGTTCTAATTTTTGATGCGTAATTCATAATTCATTATATAATATAATCGGGCTGCGCTATAGTAGTGTAGCCCGATTGTTTTATATGACTAACTTGTTATGCAGATAAGGGTCGCACCAAATGAATGATGCGACCCCTATTGTGTTATTGAACCTTGAGAAATTTATTTTACTGCGATTTTATGGCTTTTGCCGTCTGCAATTACGATGTAAATACCGTTTGCTACTTTCGCTGTGTTCGTTGAGGATATTTTGCGACCTGCGATGTCGTAAATTTTCACTGACTTAGCTCCGATTACGTCAATAATGCCGTTTTCTGCAGTCACAGACACTGTTTTACCGTCTTCTTTGACGTCTGTTACTCCACCTGTGAAGTATGGGTAATGTGCGTAAAGTGATTTGAGATTTATAGCGTAATTTCCACTGCTTGCAGTGCCGAGTGAGAAGTAAATCGTTGAGATAGTAACAGGGTAAGTGGTGATGCTTGCCGTGCCGCCTATTTTGTCAAAATCAAATTTTACTCTGTGGTCAACACCTGTAGCAAATGTTGCTCCTTCTTCAGGTTTGATAGTTTGAGCACTTTTGCCACCGGGGTATTTAACGTCAAGTCTTACGCTTGCTATCGGTTGCGTACTGTTGAAAATAAGTCCTATGCTGTCAGGAAGGCTGTACAGCAGTTCGTCTTTGCTTATTTGTACGTAAGGATTGCGTGCTGAAGAATAATCGTAGCTTAAAACGCCTGTTTCGCTGAGTGAAAAGTTTTTAGCGCCTGAACCTTTAGGTGTCCAGCCGTTCCATTCCGCATTGTAATATTCTTCGTCGCTGATTTGAACGTCAACGTCAACTTTGTCGGTAAATTCGCCTACTGAACATTCAAGCGTAGTCTTGCCGCTGTTAAGTCCGGTTAACTGACCGTCAACCACTTTGGCTACATTTTCATCGCCTATAGCCCAATTTAAGTGAGTAGGGTCGTATTGGAATTCTTCATTGTTGACGATAGCAGTGACGGGGATATTCGCTGTTCTGTTATCAATAGTGATGGTAGGACGGATTGAAATTGCAATATCTGCCGGCAAGTTCTTTTGTATTACTGTTGTTTTAAGTCCGTTGTATTCAGCCGTGATGATGCCGGCAATTGTGTTTCCGCTTGCTGTTATGCAATCACCTTCAGCACTGCCGAGTTCTGCAGGCATGGAAATTGTCACACCTTGTACATTTTGGTCGATAAGTTCGCCGTACTGATTGTATCCGAGGATAACCGGAGTGTAAGTTGAATATACCGGCATTTCAATTCTGTGGTCCTCAAAGGCGATGCGTGCTATTTGGTCATCATCAGGAGAAACGGACATAACGAACATACCATTTTGCACGGCACGTGGAGAGTTTTCCGTGGTCTTGTTGATGATTTTGCAGTCAATCATCATTTGAGCGGAACCGCCTGCGTCGAGGTTTGAAACGTCTGTCACGTCAGGACATAAGTTTTTGAGAATTTGGCACATTGTGGAGGTTGTGCTGCCGGCTGAAACGCCCCACTGCGGGTGTGTGGCTTTGTCAATAACGAGTTGGTAAAGTT
>JALEMF010000048.1 GCA_022768005.1 Bacteroidales bacterium
TAGTGCTGCTATTAAAATCAACATCTCTCCACGCCACACGTTTCCGCTCCGCACTCAACGGAGTCCTCGTACAAGATGCAGACCTCAAGACAGAGACTCCGAGCGACTTACGACAAGTGACACAAAAAGCAGTAGAAGCAAGTCAGATAGACGACCTTCTGTTCGCTAACAAAATAGTCAAACACTCAAAGAGTAACTCTATAGTACTCGCAAAAAACAGACAACTTTACGCAAGCGGCGTAGGGCAGACATCGCGAGTAGATGCACTCAAGCAAGCTATCGCCAAAGCGCAATCCTTCGGATTTGACCTCAACGGCGCAGTTATGGCTTCCGACGCATTCTTCCCGTTCCCGGACTGCGTGGAAATTGCACACAACGCAGGCATCACAGCAGTAATTCAACCCGGAGGCTCCGTAAGAGACCAAGAATCCATTGACTACTGCAACAATAACGACATAGCAATGGTAATGACAGGTATTCGTCACTTTAAACATTAAGAAACAACTAAAAAAACGGAATAAAACTATGAGATTATTTTCTCTAACTAAAGAAATAGCCGTTGACCTCGGTACGGCAAACACTATCATCATTCATAATGACAAGATAGTAATAAACGAGCCATCTATCGTTGCGCTTGACAAACGTACGGACAAACTAATCGCCGTAGGTAAAGAAGCACAACAGATGGAAGGAAAAGAAAACGAATATATCCGCACTGTTCGTCCGCTGCGTGAAGGCGTCATCGCAGACTTCAATGCTGCCGAACTTATGATTCGCGGACTCGTAAAAAAAGCCAGTGCAAAAAGCGATTGGTTCTCTCCTTCTCTGCGAATGGTTATCGGTTTTCCTTCAGGTGCTTCCGAGGTGGAACGCCGTGCCGTACGCGACTCTGCAGAACACGCTAACGGACGTGACGTATATATGCTCTTCGAACCTATGGCTGCGGCTATCGGTATCGGACTTGACGTTCAAGCAGCCGAAGGAAATATGATTGTTGACATAGGTGGCGGTACTACTGAAATCGCCGTTATCTCACTCGGAGGCATCGTGACAAATATGAGTATCCGTGTTGCCGGCGATGACCTCACTGAAGACATTCAGGGACACATGCGTCGTGCGCACAACGTCAAAGTAGGTGTTCGCACTGCAGAACTTATCAAGATTAATGTAGGCTCCGCCCTCACTGAACTTGAAAACCCTCCTGAGGACTACATCGTACACGGTCCTAACCAGATGACAGCCCTCCCGATGGAAATTCCTGTATCATACCAGGAAATCTCTCACTGCATAGAAAAGACCATCTCTAAAATCGAAACCGCAGTGCTCGCTGCTCTTGAACAGACTCCGCCGGAACTGTATGCCGACATCGTAAGAAACGGTATTTGGCTTGCCGGAGGCGGTGCATTAATTCGCGGACTTGACAAGAGATTGACCGACAAAATCGGTATTCAATTCCACATCGCTGAAGACCCGCTTCTCGCAGTAGCAAAAGGCACAGGCGTCGCTCTCAAAAACATTGATAATTTTTCATTCCTTATCAGATAAGAACCTCAAGGACAGCAGGATTACAGTATAGATGCGGGACTTAATTAACTTCATAATACGCTTCAGCTCATGGTTGGTATTCGCCTTCTATGTAGTAATGTCGTGCATAATGCTCTTTAATAACAACCCGTACCAACACCATGTAATACTAACGTCTGCGAATGCTGTATCTTCATCAATTTACGGAGTAGCAAACAGCGTCACTTCATACTTCAACCTTCGAAGTATAAACGAAGACCTTCAACTGCGAAATGCCGCACTCGAAACCGAAGTTATCTCACTCCGCAAGCAAGTTGGCGACTATCAGCTCCGCGAATACGCCGCAGACTCAACGGAAATCCTCAAGCCGCTGCAACAGTTTGACTTCATAATCGCACACGTGATTAACAACAGTATCAGCCGCCCCTACAACTACATCACCATAGAAAAAGGTGAAGCCGATGGAATACGTCCGGAAATGGGAGTTGTGGACCATAGCGGAGTAGTAGGAGTGGTAAATGTTGTAGGCAAACATTACAGCCGAATAATATCACTGCTGAACCCTGACTTCCGACTATCATGCAAACTGAAAGGCAGCGACGTATTCGGGTCGCTCGTATGGGACGGCAAAAACTCCGAAGAGGCACTCCTTGAAGAACTTCCGAAACACACCGTGTATCACACCGGTGACACAATCATCACCAGCGGGTACTCATCCATGTTCCCGGAAGGCGTTCCCGTAGGCACAGTAATCAAATCCGCCACTGCAGACGATGACAACTTCTTCACACTGCGAATAAAACTTCTCACGGACTTCTCACAGTTAAGCACAGTAAGAGTCATTAAAAACAACAATATCAACGAAATAAAAGAAGTAGAAGCTACGGACCTGCATAGCGAGGAATAAAAAGCGACAACACAAATGATTCGTACAATAATAGAATTCATATTACTTTTCATCATTATGGTGGCACTACAAGCCGTAGTGTTCAACCACCTCGTGCTATGGGGAGTCGCTATGCCTGTCGTTTTTATTTATTGGCTCGTGCGCCTGCCTGTGAACACCGGTACAAATCTATCCCTAACACTCGCATTCCTTCTCGGACTCGCAATAGACATCTGCTCCGATACTCAGGGAATGAACGCACTGTGTTGCACCATAGCAGCCGCTATCCGACTTCCCATACTCCGCCTTTACTTCCCGCGAGAAGAAGACCTCACAGACCCCGAACCGTCTATCCGCTCACTCGGCAGCGGAATATTCATGAAGTACCTTCTCACATTTACTACAGTGTACTGCATACTGTACTTTATGGTGGAAGCATTCACATTCTTTAATCCGCTGCAACTGCTGCTGCGAATACTTTGCAGCAGTATCATCTCATTTATGATAATACTCGCTATCGACAGTCTAACACACAGCAGCCATGAGAAAAGACTATAGCAAAGAAAAAAGAAAATACGTCATCGGCGGCTTTATCGTTATCATTTTCATCATATACGTCCTCCGACTCGCAAATCTTCAACTCGGCGACGACAAATACAAAATTTACGCCGACAATAACGCTTTTCTCAACAAAATCGTTTATCCTTCACGAGGACTTATTTACGACCGTAATGGAGAACTTATCGTTTACAACCAGCCGGCATACGACGTAATGATGATTCCTCGCGACGTAGTACAATTCGACACTATCGACTTCTGCAAGACACTGAATATCACCGTAGAGCAGCTCCGCAAACGTTTCACTGACATGCGAAACGCAAGCGGATACTCTTCCTACACTCCACAACGGCTTATCACACACCTCTCCGCACAGGACTACGGCAGACTGCAAGAAAAACTCTACCGCTACCCCGGACTTTTCATTCAGAAAAGAATACTCCGACAATACAACCAAGCTACGGCGGCAAACGTACTCGGCAATATCCGTGAAGTTTCTCCTAAAGACATTGAACGGGACCCGTACTACCAACGCGGTGACTACTGTGGTGACCTCGGTATTGAAAAGAGTTACGACAAATACCTCCGCGGAGTGAAAGGTGTTGAAATTCTTCTCCGTGACGCACTCGGCAGAATACAAGGAAAATACATGAACGGTGCGCACGACATTGCCCCCGTATCAGGAAAAAATCTCAAACTCAGCATAGACCTTGAACTCCAACAGTACGCTGAAAGCCTTATGGTTAACAAAATCGGTGCTGTTGTAGCTATAGAACCTAAAACAGGAGAAATTCTCGCTCTCGTATCTTCACCTACTTACGACCCTACACTCCTCGTAGGGAGACAACGCGGCGAAAACTACAGCAAACTCGTACAAAACAAGTACAAACCGCTCTTTGACCGCGCACTTATGGCGGCATACCCTCCGGGCTCCACTTTCAAGCCAACACAAGGACTTATCTTCCTCCAAGAAGGTATCGTAAACCTTTCTACCGCCTACCCGTGTTACCACGGATTTATTTCAGGCGGACTAAAAGTAGGCTGCCACAACCACGGCTCACCATTAGCACTAAAACCGGCACTGCAAACATCTTGCAACGCATACTTCTGCTGGGGCTTTAAAGCAATGATTGACAAACGCTCCAAATACGGTTCTTCCGCTAACGCATTTGAAGTGTGGAAAAATCACCTCGTATCACTCGGCTACGGCTACAAACTCGGTGTAGATCTTCCCGGAGAAAGTCGCGGATTTATCCCTAACTCCAAGTTCTACAACAAAATTTACGGTGAAGGCAGGTGGAGCGCAAACACTATTATCTCTGTAGCCATAGGACAAGGTGAAATCCTTGCAACACCACTACAGATAGCAAACCTCTGTGCCACTATCGCGAACCGCGGCTGGTTCATCACGCCACACGTAGTAAAAGAAATACAAGACACTACCATCGCACAGGAATACCTCACTAAACGCTACCCGACTATTGATGCAAAATACTTCAACGACGTGGCTGAAGGTATGAGAATGGCAGTCACCGGCGGTACTTGCCGAGCAGCAAACCTGCCGGATATAGAAGTATGCGGCAAAACAGGTACGGCACAAAATCCGCACGGACTTGACCACTCCGCATTTATGGGTTTCGCGCCTTACAACGATCCCAAAATCGCAGTCTGCGTCTATGTTGAAAATGCAGGTTTCGGGGCAAGATACGGAGTACCTATCGGAAGCCTCGTAATAGAAAAATACCTCAACGATTCCATTTCTCCCGCAAGAAAATACTTGGAACAGAGAATGCTCGAATCAAATACTATAATTTACAGTGGAGTTAAGAAGCACTAATAACAGATCCGTCTTTCATGACATTGACTGGTTCACTGTCATTCTGTACGCTATCCTCGTAATCGCAGGAGCTGCAAGCATTTATGCAGCGAGTTACGACTACGACAACGCCAGCATTTTCTCTTTCAACGAATTTTCAGGAAAACAAATTTGCTGGATAGGACTTTCCGCTTTCCTCGGTATGTTCCTCCTACTCGTTGATAAACGTCTCTACGAGACATACGCTTATCCCATATATATCCTTACCCTTATAGTCCTCTTCGTCACCATATTCCTTGCACCCGACATCAAAGGGTCACACTCCTGGCTCGTATTAGGACCTGTAAGCCTCCAACCCGCAGAATTTGCCAAATTCGCCACAGCTCTCGCACTCGCGAAACTGTTCTCCGAATATAATTTCACCCTAAACGCTCACGTCTCGAACTACGTCAGGGCGCTTCTCATCATTTTTATCCCCGTATTCCTCATCTTGGCGCAAAACGAGACAGGCTCGGCACTCGTCTATATGTCACTTTTCCTCGTACTGTACAGAGAAGGAATGAGCGGACTCGTCCTATTCGCTGCAATATTCGCAGTAATAATCTTCGTAGTCTCAGTTAAATTCACCGAAACAATAATCCTCGGTATCCCGTCAGGCGAATTTACGATATTCGTATTAATACAGACACTAATGGTGGCTATGACAGCCTTTTACGCCAAAATGGGATTCGTGGCAAGAAACCTCGCCATAGGATTTATTACCTGCGGAATAATCATCACTATCCTTACACTCTGCGGAATACCGGTTCCCGGAACCATCTACTTCATCACCACAACAGCAATCGCAGCAATATACCTTCTCTTTGAACTAATGAAATCAAGAGTAAGAGGACTCCTTATCACTATCCTTACGGCAATAGCGTCAGTATCATTCCTATTCTCAGTGAACTACGTATTCACCACAGTCCTCCAGCCGCACCAGCAGCTCCGCGTGAAGGTAGCATTAGGTATAGAAGAAGACCTACGCAGCGCAGGATACAACGTCAACCAGTCAAAAATAGCAATCGGCTCCGGCGGGTTCTTAGGCAAAGGATTCCTCCAAGGCACACAGACAAAACTCAAATACGTACCCGAGCAACACACGGACTTCATATTCTGCACCATAGGTGAAGAACAAGGCTTCATAGGCACAGTATCAGTGCTTACCCTCTTCCTGATACTCATTCTCAGAATAATCAGCATAGCAGAAAGGCAACCGGCTACATTCGGACGCGTTTACGCCTACTGTGTAGCATCGTATCTCATCTTCCACTTCTGCATAAACATAGGAATGGTGATAGGACTATGCCCCGTTATCGGAATTCCCCTCCCATTTTTCAGTTACGGAGGCTCATCACTCTGGGGATTCACCATACTCCTGTTCATTCTCCTCAGAATAGACGCCGGCAGAAGATCCTACCACTAATAATAACCTATCAAGACACGCCCTTAAAGAAAGTACGTCAGAAATGCCGTATAGGCACATTGTGTGCCACCCTGAAATAGACACGCTCTCCACATTGCACCTCGGAGGTACGAGGGAGTTTGGTCCGTAACAAAGAATTATAAAAAGTGCTTCCACACCATTAATTTTATCCGGCAAGCAGAAAAAATTAATGGAATAATTTGCTAAACCGCTGAAACTTACGTAAATTTGCAGCGCAAAACCGCAGGCTTGCCCGCGGCTTAATAATTAACCATATTTATTAACTATTTAAATGACTGAAGAATTAAAAAATTCTCCAATCGAAGATTTCGATTGGGAAGCCTACGAAAAAGGCGAAACCCGTGGTGAAAAATCTCGCGAAGAGCTCACCAAAACTTATGACGAATCGCTTAACACCGTCAAAGACAAGGATGTAATCGAAGGTACCATTATCGCACTTAACAAGCGCGAAGCAGTGGTTAACATCGGATACAAGAGCGATGGTATCATTCCAATCAGCGAATTCCGCTACAACCCTGACATCAAGGTTGGTGACACTGTAGAAGTGTTCATTGAAAACCAAGAAGACAAAAAAGGTCAGCTCATTCTTTCACACCGTAAAGCTCGCGCTTCACGTTCTTGGGAAAGAGTTAACCAAGCACTTGCTAATGACGAAGTTATCAAAGGTTACATCAAATGCCGCACTAAGGGTGGTATGATCGTTGATGTATTCGGCATTGAAGCATTTCTTCCGGGTTCTCAAATTGATGTTAAACCTATCCGTGACTACGATGTATTCGTTGGTAAGACTATGGAATTCAAAGTCGTTAAAATCAACGAAGAATTCAAGAACGTTGTTGTTTCACACAAAGCTCTTATCGAAGCTGAACTTGAACAACAAAAACGCGACATCATCTCTAAACTTGAAAAAGGACAAGTCCTTGAAGGTACTGTTAAGAACATCACCTCTTACGGTGTATTCATTGACCTTGGCGGCGTAGATGGTCTTATCCACATCACTGACCTTTCTTGGGGTCGTGTCAGCCACCCTGAAGAAGTTGTATCTCTTGACCAAAAGCTCAACGTTGTTATCCTTGACTTCGATAACGAGAAAAAACGTATCGCACTCGGTCTTAAGCAACTTCAACCTCACCCATGGGACGCACTTGATCCGAACCTTAAAGTTGGTGACAAAGTTAAAGGTAAAGTTGTCGTTATGGCAGACTACGGTGCATTTATTGAAATTGCTCCGGGCGTAGAAGGTCTTATCCACGTTTCTGAAATGTCTTGGTCACAACACCTCCGTTCTGCACAGGACTTCATGAAAGTTGGTGACGAAGTTGAAGCCGTTATCCTTACACTTGACCGTGCTGAACGCAAAATGTCACTCGGTATCAAACAACTCAAGAAAGATCCTTGGGAAGACATCGAAGTTCGTTACCCTGTAGGTAGCAAACACACTGCTAAAGTTCGTAACTTCACTAACTTCGGTGTATTTGTTGAAATCGAAGAAGGCGTTGACGGTCTTATCCACATCAGCGACCTCTCTTGGACTAAGAAAATCAAACACCCGAGCGAATTTACTCAAATCGGTGCTGACATCGACGTTCAAGTTCTCGAAATCGACAAAGAAAACCGTCGTCTTAGCCTTGGTCACAAGCAACTCGAAGAAAATCCTTGGGACGTATTTGAAACTATCTTCACTGTAGGTTCAGTACACGAAGGTACTATCGTTGAAATGCTTGAAAAAGGCGCTGTTATCGCACTTCCTTACGGTGTTGAAGGCTTCGCTACTCCTAAACACCTCGTTAAACAAGACGGCACTACTGCTAAGGTTGACGAAAAACTCCCATTCAAGGTTATCGAATTCAATAAGGAAAACAAACGTATCATTCTCAGCCACAGTCGCATCTTCGAAGATGAAGCTAAAGCTGAAAAAGCTGCTGAACAACCTAAGAAAGCTAAACGTCAAGCTCCTAAGGCTGAACAAGCAACTACTACTCCTATTGAAAAGACTACACTTGGTGATATTGAAGCACTCGCTGCTCTCAAAGAAGAACTTTCTAAAGGTAAATAATCACTTACCAATTAATACCGAAAAAGGGCTGTGTATTTGTACGCAGCCCTTTTATTTTTTCTCAATCGTAGACGTTCGGTCTATCCATGATACTGAAGAAGTTTCGCCATCAAGGAAAGTCGAAGACCTTCAGCTTTATGAATTATTTTCCTCGATAAAAGCCTATTATTTACAAAAACTGATTAAATTTGCAGACTGATTAATAACCGATTAAAAATATAAAAAAATATGTCACTAATAAGAGCAATTTTTGCAGTACTTTTTCCACCTTTGGCAGTAGTTGACAAAGGTTGTGGTTCATTCCTGATTGTATTCCTCCTCACAATATGTGGCTGGATACCTGGAATTATCGCAGCAATCATCATCTGTAATAAAAACTAAAACATATAATATGAGCGGTGTCAATATAGCCGTCTTTTGCTCATCAAGAGACCTTATTCCACAGGAGTACAAACACTCTGCAAGCACCTTGGGTGCCTGGATTGGAAGTAATCACAATACACTCATTTACGGCGGAATAGCAGCCGGAATGATGGAAATTACAGCCACAGCTACAAAAGAAACCGGAGGAAAAGTGACAGGCATCGTTCCATCAAGCCGTAAAGAACGTCAGAGCAAATGCCTTGACGAAGTAGTCTATGTAGATTCACTCCATGAGCGCAAAAAAGTGATGGAAGAAAAATCCGACATCTTCGTCGTTCTCGCCGGAGGCTTCGGCACACTTGACGAGCTGATGAGCATCTGGACCTCAACCGCCTTTTACGGCGTAAAGGGCAAGCACATTCTCATAGATAATACCGCCGGACTTTATACACCGATGCTATCACAGTTAAACCTGATGGTGGAACAAAACCTCTTGAACAAAAACGTCCTTGAAAAATTAGAATTTTACGAAAATATTGATGAACTGATACATCGCTTAAACCTTTTACAACAGTATGAAAAAGAGTAATCTATACACACGAACAGGTGACACCGGTACAACCTCACTCGTGGGCGGACAGAGAGTAAGGAAAGATGATATCCGTATAGAAAGTTACGGTACGATAGACGAACTGAACTCACACATCGGACTACTATCATCAATGATGACGGAAGACAACTGTCAAAAAGCCATTTTGACATTTATCCAAAACAAGCTTTTTAACATCGGTGCATATCTTGCCACAGAAAACCCTCCGGAAAAGCAAGCCGTCTGCTACGGACTCGGGAAGACTGCTATTGAGAAATTAGAAAAAGAAATTGACAGTCTTGACGCAACAGTGCCGCCGCTGCACGCATTTCTGCTCCCCGGTGGAAATCCTGCAGCATCACAAGCACACGTATGTCGCACTGTGTGCCGAAGAGCCGAAAGAAACATCATTTCACTCTCCGAAACAGCATACATTGACCCGGACTTAATGCGATTTATAAACCGCCTGAGCGACTATCTGTTCGTTTTAGCACGATTTAACAATTTTATTGCCAAAGCAAGTGAAATATTTTGGGATAAAGATTGTTAGTGTTAAGTACAATGATTAATTTTGCACCACTTAAAAAAACGTTATAAACCAAATATATAATAAATATCACTATTATGTACTGGACACTTGAATTAGCATCAAAACTGGAAGACGCACCATGGCCTGCAACGCGAGATGAACTCATCGATTATGCTATGCGTTCAGGAGCGCCTATGGAAGTGATTGAAAACCTTCAAGAACTTGAAGACGAAGGTGAACCATACGAATCTATCGAAGAACTATGGCCTGACTACCCTTCAAACGAAGACTTCTTTTTCAACGAGGATGAATACTAACTGAAAATCAGTTAGTTAACTAATTAAAAATAAGAAACTTACAGTAGAAACCACCTCAATTTTGGGGTGGTTTTTTCATGTCTAAATACCCCCAAAAGTATCAAAATAACCTTTTATAAAGTGATACACGCTACCCATTCGCTACCCCAAGACCTCAAAAAATCCTCCACATAAAAGGAATAGTAAGTGTTGTCAAAACCTGCGAGAAAATTTCGCAGAACATTTTGATAACAAAATACTTACCTCAAAATTGTATGACCAGATTTCAGACCTCAAAACCTTCAAATTTTACATTCCTTAATATCTGCAAATCGCGTTTTGGGACAGCAAGGGGTTAACTTATTGTTATTCAATAACATCACTCAAATTCAACTGCAAAATCCCAACCCATACAATCGTGGGGTAGCGGAATAGATAACGAGTGGTTAATTATTTGTTGAAAAGTCTTTATGTTTTACAGCACAACATGATATGAGATTC
>JALEMF010000069.1 GCA_022768005.1 Bacteroidales bacterium
ACTTCAGCGCTTGGCATCTTATTGTGGGCTCCTCCCCATGTCTGGACAATACCTTCAAAAACCTGATTCTCCGTATTGACGGCGATATCATCAAATGTGACTGCCAATTTCCATGTGAGCATCAAAGGCTCCCATATCACATGGCCGTCGCCTTTGAAATGTCCCGGTTTATCGTCGATGGCTTCGAGTTGCCCGTCAAGCACGAGTTCATACTCACCGATACGTATACTTTTCCCTTTCAGGTCTGCTACGCCTGCGGTTGTCGGCTTTTCATTGGAAATCTCTACCTGATTTGCGCATTGGAAATATCGGTTTGTGAAAACCTCCGACATTGCGAAGTCCACAATATTGATGCTGTCGTTGAGGAAAGCAACGGATTTGTCGTTAATCGCCGTGGGCTTGACACGAAGCAGCAGGTAATCGCCCTTTGCCACTTTCCCTTCGAGCTTGTCCCAGCGGATCGTGTCGGACTGTGCCTTAAGTGTCCTATGGGCATAGATAGGCGTACTCTTGAGAATCTCTGCCCGGGAAATATAATCCTTTGCAGCATACAGTTCCACATCATACACGAATTTTATCGTATCAGGCTGTGCTCCGGCACCTCCTTCAAAAGAAGGTCTGTTCCATTTGACAGCAATGTCTGAATTGAGGAACTCTTTCCTTGCGCCTTCTTCGGGAAGGAACCGGGGAAGTACTATTTCGGGGTTTACAAAATTATATAGAGAATCGGTCAGACTGAGACCTCCGAAGCCGATTATATCGGCATCATCGCCAGAGCCAGCCTTGAATCCGACAAGCGCGGGGGCTGAATAGCCGTCATTTTCAAGGCGTATATTGTGTTTTTGACAGTAGTCTTCGTCGGCCACGGCGCGGACACGCAGCAGCAGCATTGAGGCTGTGTCAATCTGTGCATCAAAAGCACTCTTGTCTATCTTATAGGATATGGCGGATATACCCTTTTGCTCATAGACAACTTCGCCGTCGATGGCCTCCCCGAGAATGGTCGATAGGGAGGCGTCGTACGCGCCCGTAGGCTGCAAGATTGATATGTCATAAGTGAAATCTACAGGATCCTGTGCTTTGCCGGAAGCCACAGGGGCGCTCCATTTAATGACGCAGTTGTTGGGATCGAGGACCTCAAACTTCTTGTTGCCTATTTCGGTGTAGGGTTTAGGCACAGTGAGGCGCGGGGCAGAATACTGCGTTATGTCCGTTGTTTTGCGGAGGACAATGAGACCCGGATAGCTCTTGCCCTTGTTGAGGAATACATAGGATTGGTCGCCCGATGAAGCATTCTCTATCCGGGCACTAACCTGCACTAAAAAGAGTTGTTTGGGATCTACAATGTCAAATAAGTCGGAGGGCACCCTGAATTCTGTGGATGTGAGGCCTTTTTTCTCATAGAACGGATTTTCGTTGTCGAGAGCTTCCTCCATGCCCGCGGCGGAGGCAGGGTACTTTTTGTTAGGTTGAGTAATCTTAATGTCATAGACCACATTGGGCAGCGTCCGGCCATCGTCAGCAGATGAAACCTCGCAGGGAAGCCATTTGATGACCGGATTGTCCCTCAGGAGAATATGCACCCCCTGGGAAATGTCTTCATTTTCATAGGCAAACTGGTCGAAACTCTGATAAGGGCTGGGAGTGACCAATACGGGTCGAGAAATCACCGTCTGTGCTCGAGCAAATGCTACGGGTATGCCCTTGCATTCACCTTCAAAGGTTAAAGCCTTGTAATCTCCTGCAACGGTGTCAGGATGAGCCACAACCTGCATCAGGTAGACCGACTTGGGGTCAAGAGCGTCAGCCGTGGATGCCGGAATACGGTATGAAGTGGTTGCGAGGCCCTTTTGCTCAAAGATGGGGTCCAATTCATTGGCGGCTTTTAAGCATTCGCTCTGTTGATAGATATAATAGCCGCTTGTGGGTTTGAAGATACGTAAATCATAAGTGAATGCTACATGCTTGCCACTCACATTGTCGAGCTGGGGCGCAGACCAGGAGACTTCGTCTTTTGCGGGGTCGAACTGTGCATACCACAGTCCCGTGGGCAGATTAGGCCTCATCAGTTTAGGACGGGAGTATGTGGCAGGCTGAGCCGGAGTCTCGGAATAATCCTTGACACGAAACATCTTGATGTCACTCTTGCCGTTATTCATCAGTTCAATGTAGTCAAGAGAACCTATTTGGGTGGCATTTGACTTGGCTGTGATTTGTGCCAGGTAAGTTTCATAGGGTGAGAAATTACGGATTACATTCAAAGGTATGAGGCACTGAGGCATAGTTAGCCCTGTTGCTTGATAGACTACAGGGTTGCGTTCTATTGCTTCGTCAGGTGCTTGAAGCGGCATACTTTGCACCACTTTGATGTCGTAAGTAAAAGTGTGAATTATAGAAGAACAAGTGATGACAGGTGACATCCATGTGAGCATAGGTGTCTGTTTCGATAGCGTGGCTATGTTATGGTCCCCAAATTCTCCTGTCGACACCGGCATTATCCATTCCGGAGCTCTGCCTTGGTAGCATACGGTAAATAGTGCTTTGCCGAGTGTAGGATTGCTTATTAGGACAGGAGACTTAAGGTGCGGATCCCATTTGTATGCGAGGATTATTATTTCGTAGTTTCCTTCTGGCAGGTTGCCGAAAGAGTTTGATGTGACATTACTGAAGAGGTCCTGCGGCATAATGACGTCGTTCATCTGCACGTGGTTGAACATCGTGCGCATTTCTGCCGCATTCATCAGTTTAGTACCCTTTGCCGGCACTTCTATCGGTACTCGCGGCATAGTTTTCCCCGGTACGATAATTTCCATATCGCTTGTAGGTGTCAGTTGGCGTATTTCTGCACCGAAATATATGGCTTGCGGCTCATCAGACGTGTTTTGTACGGAGATGGTGAAGTATTGTCCCGGGTTTGAGATGTATAGCATCACTTGCGGAGGCAAAATGGGTCTCAGTGGCGAAACTGTTACTATAACTTCCTCAGCTCTGACCGCCGACAATGCGAACAAAGCAAAAAGCAAAATGGTCAAATATCTTCTCAGTTTCATCATCTTTATTTGTGTTTAGTGTTATCGTTAGAATTAGTGTTGTTGTTAGGACTGTTGACGGTAAATATCAGCAGCGGGCTCTTTATTTCATTACCTCGAGGCGTACCGTTGAAGCGACTTACTGTGATTTGTGCTGCATATACTGCGTCGGTTGCCATAGTTCGTGCCACGTTTACCGGAACAAGACATTGAGGTGCGCTCAGCCCCCTTTTCTCAAAGACTTTCGGGTTACGGCGGATAGCATCGTCGGGTGCTTGACCGGGCATAAGTTGTACTACTGTGAATGTAGATGTATAGTTTACAGCCGGTGTTCCGTTAATAATAGCCGGTGTCCACACGAACATTGCATTCATAGCGGCAACTCCTGCCGTATCGCCTTCGTTTACTATCGGTGTAACCCATTCAGGTGCTTTTACACGGGTGTTTGCGGCATTGTCAGCACCGTGAAATAATGCGTTTTGTGCCGACAGACAGCCTATTGACATCAGCATCAGTGTGATATTTATTATAAATCTCTTCATTTCTTAGTCTTTTTTTTCTTTGAGATGTGTAATAGGGTGAATGTGTAAAGATAGTTCAGCGATATGCGGACGTCTGTTGCATCAAGTCCGGAAGTTGTCTTTGTCACATTCACATCGCCGTATTTGCTTACAGAGCCTGTGAGCGAGAATGTATGGTATTTTTTGAGAGTATAACCTGCCGATAGGTCAATACCCATTGAGAGGCTTTTTGATTGGTGCTGCACTTCGTTGTAGTTCAGCGATACAGTTGCTGATACGTTAAGGTTTTTCTCTTTGAGGAATGAACGCCCTGTGGATAGTGATGCCACGTCTGAGCGATAAACGGAGTTAAATCCCTTGGTTTCCTGGTGACTCAGTGCAAGTGTAAAACTCGTTTCCCACGGCTTTACGTTCATCATATATGATGCGCCGAGTGCCATTGTGTTCACATCGCTTTGTCCTACGGAGAATTTATTGAGGTCTTTATTTATAGTATAGTTTCCGGAGAGTGAAAATGTATGGTCAAGGTTTGTGCGAGATAGTGAATAGTTTGTCATAAGGCTCATACTGTGGAGGATACGATGCACTTCAGTTGTGTCGTTTACTTGTAGTGTACCATCGCTTTGTGCTTGCAGGTATCCGTTGTACATTGCGGATAAAGAAACATTACCCTTATTCCACGCTGCCATAGCATTATAGACGTATCCCTTTGTGGTGTATTGCTTTTGTTTGCTGAGGTTGTCGGATTGCCCTGAGAATGAGCCGGAAAGCATTATTTGCTTGAATAGTGTGGTAGAGAGGTTTACGCCCAGACTGTGATAGTTGTTTGAAGTGTAATAAGTACCTAAAGATACGTAGTCCGGCTGTATCATTTTATAGCTGACTGATGCGTTGAGCCATGGCAGGTTAAATGACAGCGAGGCATCACCGGCAAAGCGCACTTGTGAAGTATATTTTGCTTCAAACACTTTGTCGAATCTTGTGGCTTCACCGGCTGTTACTTTAGGCGAATTTTTGTCTGCCGTAAATGCTGATGTGGCAAGGTTTGCGGATAGTGATACTCTGTTTTTAAAGCTTACGCATCCCTTAATTCCCACTAACAGGTTCTCCTGACTTTGCACTTGTTCTCTCCACACCTCATTCAGTGAGCCTTCGGAGTCGTATGCGCGCAGAAAGTAAATGTCAATGGAATTAGCACCGTTGCCGTAACCCGTCGAGAACCCCCAGCCGTAGCGCTTGTACTGCGGTTTGCGAGGGTTGAGGTCTTCCGGGTTGTCGTTTATGGCACGGCGGAGGACTCCGTAGAATGCAGAAGCGCGGAATTTGCGGCCCTTGTATTCCAAGCCTACGCCGTTAAACGACATATTTAATATATAGTTCGAAAAAGGTATTGTGGACTGCCCGATGTGAGCTGTAAAGTTTTTATAACTCGGGGTCAGATTAAATGAAAATTGCGGATAGTTGAAGTTCAGGTTGTCGTTCGAGAAATATAGTGAAAATGGAATCGAAAACCCGTAAACGTTTATGTTGAGATTTGCGAATACGCTGTTGCTCAACGGTGACATATAGCCGTTTCCAACCGAACTGTGATAGTACGTGTTGTTTGTTCCGATAGATCCTGTTATTATCAATGGATCGCTTTCGGCTATCTGTGATATGTTTTGAGCGAAAACGGACACAATGCCCATCGCACAAGCCATTACTATGGCGGTTAATCTATGTGGCATTCTTTGGATTATTTCAGGCATGATACGATTCATTGCTGTTCGTTTTTTTTTAGTATTAAAAATTTAAATTTTCATTTTACGATGATTGTTATCTTATGCGGTTCTTGTGTCAAGTCGCCGCAATAAAGGTTATAACAGTGGCTTCCCTTAAGTTCGCTCGCATATTTGTTTTCAAGTGTAAATACGAGTGTAAATCTTTCTCCGGCAGGTACTGCGGAAGGGGTTACATCTGTTTCTATTCCTTTGATTTTTCCGGATAGGGTAGGTATAATCGTCGTTTCGCTATGATTTATACATTTCACGGTGACAGCATTCTTGCATCTATCTGTCTTTCCCGATTCAATAACTGCAGTGTCTGCACCAAGACGTACCGCACCTGATTCTATCGGAAAATCTCTGACGATACGCATTTCAGATGTTGTGATGCGTCCTTTGACGAATAAGTAGTTCGTTGACGGTTCTGCAGTGTGTCGTATTGTGACGCGCTGCTTGAACTCTCCTACTTTATCTTTAGGGTCAAAAGTTACGATAATGCTTGCCGTGTCGCCCGGTTGTACCGGATTTGTGTCGTACTTTGCTGTTGTGCAGCTGCATTTACCTTTTGCCGTCAGTACGCTTACCGCTGTAGTTCCTTTGTTGCTCCATAGAAATTTATGGCTTACCGCACCATCGTCCTCGTTTATGTCGCCGAAATCAAATACGGTACCGTTTACCCAGTTGACATCTGACTGCGCTGCAATACTTCCGCTGCAGCACATCAGTAATGATATCAACAGGACTTGTTTAGTATGTATTAAATTGGCAATTCTCATAAAACTGTTAAGTAAATAGTCTTTACATGGTAAGATTTAAGGACTGTCTTTCTATTGATTGGAATGTGAATACAATAAGAAATGCACTTTTTTTGACTTTGTTTTGTAAGAATATTGCTGCCCCGGCAGAGTAAGCGGGGCAACAATATTCCGTACGTTTATTAGTAGCCTTTCACATATACTTTGCGGTTTACAATGCCGTTTGCAGTTTCCGCTTTCACGATATATACACCCGGGATAAGGTTTTCTGTAGTCACTTGAACACCGTTTACTGTGAATACTTTCACATTTTCTGCGCCGTTGACAATAATGTTGTTGCCTTCTACGCTGATGTCAAAGTTTTCTGAACATATTCCTTCCACTCCTGAGATTGAAGATTGGATTGTAAGCGGTTTTGACATACTTCCTGCCATCATTGAGAAAGGTATGTTTGTGTCAAGACTCATCAATTCGCCTGTTATCTTGTCAAAGAGTTTGAAAGATATGTTCTCCTTGTTTTCTCCGTGAACTGTGATAAAGTATCTGCCGTTTACTACTTTACTTTCACCGCGACATTCATTTCCTACGAATGGTACGATTTCATATCTTTCAGCATTAGCTGTCTGAGAGAGTTTTGCGATGATTGTCATATTGTCTGCGAATTTGCTCGGGTTGTAAGTAAGTTCCGGCATATTTGCTTTGACGCTCATCGGCTGTGCTTCTTCAATTGTTGCAGACTGAGTGGTGAATACTTTTAAGTATTGTTCAGGAATGAGTTCAATCATCTTTGCTTCCGTACCTGCATTGTAAATCAAATAACCTTCTCCGGCATTGAATGATTCAAGTGTGCCTTGCCATTGATAATTGTTTAATGTCATAAATCCTGTCTGAGATACAATACGGCTATCTTCCGGTAGATCCAATACTTTGGCAAATATTTCATTGAAGGTATGGTTTTTGCAGTAAAGGTTATTTACCCAGTTCCAGCCCGGCTGTATGGCTACGGTTCGTAATTGTGTCTGATACAGATCCGTGCCGCTCACTAAATGTTCGAATTTCTGACCTTCTTTTACACAGAATTTATATGATGATGTGCCGTCAAGAACTCCGAGTGTTCCGAAAAAGCCGAATTTAGGGTCATTGTACGTAAGCGCAGTCTGTGAACGTACTTCCTGTACGTCGTGTGCTACATCAAGGTTAAGACCTACAGTTCCGGAGTATAGTGATACCCATTTCCAACCTTCTCCGAGTGTGATATGCTGTGTGATGCTGACATCCGCTTGTGAGTCAATTCCGTCAGCGGTAACGTAAAGTGTTCCTGCACCTACTGCATTAGGATTAAGTTTCCAAGTGTTTGTACCCTCAACACGCTCAAGGCTGAATAGCGGACTTTGATTTTCACCATACACCGGGATAGTGAATTTAACGTCTTTGAGGATTATATTTTCAGGTTCTGTGTTGATAGTAACTTCGTAGTTTGCATCTTCACAACCGATAAAAATATCGTAAATACTGATACTTGTAAGTTCTTGAGCGATTATCACGTCAAACATGTATCCGCCGTCTCTTGCAAGTTCTGCATTGAAGTTTCCTCTGTCGTCAAAACCGCAGGCTGTGATTGTAGTATTACCTGAAATTGAGGTATGACCGTAGCCGGCTGCAATAAATCTTTCTCCACCTTCGGTTTCTTTCAAGATTTCATTATGTGCAGCGTGCCATTTAAATTCGTACCAATCCCAGGCGGGAGCATTTTCTTCCAAGTGTGCTTTGAGTCTGTCTGTTACGTCAAGTGTGCCGATTTCGCTTTGCGAAACTTGGAATGAAAGTGTAGGTAGTACACTTGAATCCTTATCAGGCACGTCCTTAATTACATATACAGGGATTACAATTTGTTTATTCAGTCTTGAATGAGTTATCGTGATTTCTCCCAGGCCGAGATTGCGAGCATAGAATACACCGCCCTCTTCTGCAAAAATATTTTCTCCTTCATTGGATGTACCTGATACGGAGTATTTAATTTCTGATTTACCTTCTGTGGCATCTGCAGGAACTACTTCGAACAGGTATGTGAAATATTGAGAAACATTATCATTTTGTCTGATTGGTATTCCGTTAGGAAAATTTGCCACGATGTCTGTAATCGGTTTTATGACGTTTACTACGACAACAACTTTATTTACGTCAGGATTGGCGCATTTCGCAATAAATTTATATGAACCTACCTTGACAGGTGTGAAGTATTGCGCTCCTCTTTCATCAACAGCAACTCTGAATGCTTCTGTGTCGTCAACAACCCAGTTTACAGGTTCTGTTGCATCTTTAGGAGTAATCGTGATAATTTGTTTTAACTTTGCCATCAACGTTTTATCATCATTGACGTCAACTGTGATTTCACTCACGTTAGGGTCTGAAAGAGTAATTCCCGTGATAGGTTGATTAACGTACACTGTTGCGCTTCCGAAAACTCTGCCTGAAGGTGTGGTAAGTCCAAGGCCGAGCCATAGAGCGCGTGTGTTAGCAACAAGACCTGTCAGGATTCCGTTTTCATTCACTGTAAAGTATGAGCCGCTATTGGCAAAGTCGTATCCGAATGTATCAGGAAGTGTGGCATTACTTGGAGTAACGACAATTTTCTGTAATAGGTTTACCGTTCCGCCTACATTTACGTCAATGCGTGGAACTGAAATTTCAGTTACCGGGATAAATGGTAAAGATAAAGGACTTGACGGTACACCGCCGATAGTTTCATCACCGCCGCTCACAGTTACCGTTTGTGAGAACGTGTACTCCGAGTCGTTACACTTGAGGGCAAATTGAACTGTCTTGTTAGCATCGGCTGCTTCTACACCTATACGGAGGGTGAACACTCCATTGCCTTGAGGAGTGTTTTCGCTGTAATACGGAGTGGCAGTAGCGCGGCATACTCCGTCGATAAATGCGCCGAGGGTTACCGTTGCATCTTGACTTGGTACAATGACGTTCCCTGAAGCATCTTTAAGTGCTGCATAGACCACTGCTTCATGACTTGATGTCTGCGTTGGAGGTACCCAAGACCTCTTTGCGCTGATTTGCCCCATTGCAATTAGCATCGAGGCAACGATGAGTAGAAATCTGTTCATAATTATTTTTTTAGTGTTATATCGTTTTTATGTTACTCGGTGCGTACTACACACCGTTGCAAAATTACCCGTAATGACACTCTTTTGATTTCAATTCAGGAACTTTTTATTTAATTCCAGTGACAAAAAGCCTTGATTTATGTACAATTTTGCCGTTCATGTAACTTTTTGTTAAAATCCGTCTATCATAATAGACAGATTATTAGTATAATAGCGAATTTAGGGGGCAAAATCTGTAAATTTTGCAGGATTTTGCCCCCTAAATCGGTGTTTTTTTGTTTTTTTAGCGAAAAGCCGTGTCACCATCTGAGTCTTATCAAGGTTCAGACAGTGGGTACACTGTATATGCATACAATGAGCTATGCGGTGAAGGAATACGCATATCCACCGCTCGCACTTCTGATAGTGTGCGGTCTGTGAAAGAAGTTGTTAAATGAAGATTAGGAAATTGTGTAAATGCTTGAAATTTTGCATAAAAAAAGATGCACTTTTCAGTACATCTTTGTGACCCCGGAGGGGCTCGAACCCTCGACCCATTGATTAAGAGTCAATTGCTCTACCAGCTGAGCTACGGAGTCATTCCGCTTTTGCGGTGCAAATTTAATACATTATTTTGAGTTGACAAAATTTTTTTACAAATTTATTTTTTCTTTCAAAAAATGCACGGCGCCGGTTCAACAGTAAGTGTAAAATAGGCGGGTGTATCAAAATAAAGCATTTGGTATATCCTCTTGTTTTTTATGTCGCTGAGAATGCGATATATGTCAAGCGATCAAAATTTTCGTATTTTTCCAAAATATTCGATTCTCAGGGTGCAAAATCTGAGATAAAAGCAAAAACAGACCGATTAGGGGCTTATTTTCCCC
>JALEMF010000084.1 GCA_022768005.1 Bacteroidales bacterium
GCTTCACTCGGCACAGCTATGATTTGCTACGTCACTCCTAAGGAACACCTTTCATTGCCTACTCTTGACGATGTCCGTGAAGGTGTTATCGCTTACAAGATTGCAGCACATGCAGCAGACCTTGCCAAGCAATTCCCGGGAGCAAACGTCCGTGATAATGCTCTAAGTAAAGCGCGCTTCGACTTCAGATGGAAAGACCAGTTCAACCTGTCGCTTGACCCTGAGCGCGCTCGCACTTATTATCTTGAATCTCGACGCAATGCGCCGGATGCCGATGATAAGTTCTGCACGATGTGCGGTCCTAACTTCTGCGCTATGCGTATCTCTCAGAATATCTCTGATGAGTGTGATAAATAATTAAAACTAATCTCAGACGGCGTCAGTGAACGCTTTTTGGCTGACACTTGACGCTGTCTGATATAAAATATATTCTAATGGAACAAAAAGATATTAATTCTCCTTGGGGACATGGGTTTGCCGATGTGATAAGTCAATACTCCTGGGAGGATACTGAAAGTAAAATATATGCTTCCACGGAGGAAGACGTAAGACGTGTGCTTTCCAAAGCGCATAGAAATACTCAGCAGCTTACTCCGGAAGATTTTATGGTACTTATTTCGCCTGCTGCCGAAAATTTCCTTGAGGAAATGGCACAGCTCAGCCAACGTTTTACTCAGGAACGCTTCGGTAAAACTATCTCTATGTATATCCCGATGTACGTCTCAAATGCTTGTTCCAACTTCTGCGTCTATTGCGGTTTTAATCACAATAACCCGTTCAAAAGAACAGTCCTGACTATGGAACAGGTGGAAACGGAGTGTAAGGCAATAAAAAAACTCGGTCCGTTCCAAAATCTTCTTATTGTCAGCGGTGAGTTTCCATCACTCTGCGGCGTGGAATATTTCGAAAACGTACTGAAGACTTGTCGTCCGTATTTCCATAATCTGTCCATTGAAGTGCAGCCGTTGAAAATGGAAGAGTACGAGCGACTCACTCACTCAGGACTGAACGGCGTCGTTTGTTTTCAGGAAACATATCACAGAGAAGCATACAAGAACTATCACCCTAAGGGTATGAAATCCATTTACGAATGGCGACTGAACGGCTACGACCGTATGGGTCAAGCCGGCGTTCACAAAATCGGTATGGGTGTACTTATAGGACTTGAAGAATGGAGAACAGACGTAACTATGATGGCTCGCCATTTACGTTATCTTCAGAAAAAATATTGGCGTACAAGGTACAGCGTCAATTTCCCCAGAATGTGTCCGTCGGAAAGCGGATTTCAGCCTCGCGTAGTAATTACGGATAAACAGCTTGCACAACTTACTTTCGCTTTCCGCATCTTTGACCACGATGTGGATATATCATATTCTACCCGTGAAAGTCCTAAGTTCCGTGGAAATATGATGCAGCTCGGTGTTACCTCAATGAGTGCCGGCAGCCAGACGGAACCGGGTGGATATGCTTCTACTCCGGAGGCACTTGAACAGTTCCATGTGACAGACGGCAGAACACCGGTACAAGTTGCAGACGATATTCGTAAACTCGGCTATGACGTAGTTTGGAAAGATTGGGATTCAGTATTTGACGTGTAATGGATACGCTTACTAAACATCAGCATAGAAGATACAGCCGCAACATTCTTCTTCCGGAAATAGGAAAAGAAGGACAAATCAAGTTGCTCGGCGCTTCTGTTATCATAATAGGGGCGGGAGCGCTTGGCACAGTTGTGGCAATGTACCTTGCCGCATCAGGAGTAGGACGTATCGGGATTTGTGATTTTGACACTATTGACATCTCTAATTTGCAGCGACAGCTCTCTTTCACCGAAAATGACTTGGGAAAAAAGAAAGTTGAGATTCTTGCCGACAAATTACGTGAAATTAATTCCGAAATTCGCATAGACACTTATCCCGAATTATTGCGTAAAGACAAAGCAAACACCATATTTGCAGACTACGACGTAATAGTGGAAGGCTCCGATAATCCGAACACAAAATATATGGTGACAGACATTGCCAAAAACTTATCCAAGCCATGTATTCTCGGAGGAGTGGCGCAATTCGCCGGACAAGTAATGACAATACTACCCGGAGGCACAACGTACCGTGACCTATTCCCGGAAGCAGCCGGAGACGGTGAATTTATGCCATGTTCCGTAGGCGGAGTACTTGGTCCGGTCCCCGGCATAGTAGGCTCGATTCAAGCCACGGAAGTCATCAAAGTAATAACATTAGCTGGCACCCCGTTAGCCGGACAATTACTCACCTTTGATGCCCTCACAATGTCATTCCGAAAAATAAAAATATAAAAATTATTTCATAATAAAAGAATCATCAAGGGCTGAATTTCCACATAGAAGTTCAGCCCCTGATGATTTCTAAAGTTGCAATTAGTTGTATAGATTTAAATTTTTATATAATTAGTTTATGTATTAAATTTTTCGTAAATTTGCAAGAGTTGAGGTAATTCTATAAGATCTATAAGATATTTTTAATATGCCTGTAAACAAGCATGCTCTAATACGTTACCACGCACTTGACAAGTGTTTTAGTAACTTCGCACGACGCTACTATATTGAAGATTTAATAGCGG
>JALEMF010000097.1 GCA_022768005.1 Bacteroidales bacterium
TTTATCAATAATTTAACATTAAATATCACTTTAAATGTCACAAAACATCAACGCATACATCGACACATGCGTCATTATCATTATCACTAACAGTATCCACGACATTATTTTTCTATCGTACTTGTAACATAACAGTGTCAAAATTGACGCTACCGCGACGTAAGGAACATAAAACCATATAAATAATTTTTTAAGTTCGTATTCCTCCGCTTCAATGCCGGATAAATACATCGGCACTAGAAATACGGGAAGAATGGATAATATCACAAGAACCCAATACCACAACGGGATTTTGACTGAACGTAATTCGTTGCCCATAATATTAACTGTTTTTACTGGCTTTATATGCTGCTACGGTCGCCTTTATGCCATCACGCAACGAGAATTTGGGTTTGAAGCCGAAATCTTTCACTGCATCTGAAATATCACAATCCCAATTTCGCTGACGCATTATCTTGTACTTGTCAAGGTTAAGCGTAGTCGGCTTCATTCGAATTTTACCCCACTTCTCGGAGATAAACGACACTATGTACAACGCCCACAACGGCATTTTTATCGGTATCACGAATTTTACTCCGAGTTCTTCCGCCACTATTTTTCGAAACTCGTCCTGAGTATATACTCTGCCCTCGGATATGAAATACTTTTTATTCACTGCATCGGAAGCAAGAGCATCGTACATTGCACTCACAAGGTCATCTACATATATAAATGTAAGCAACTGCTTTTTGAACCCTACCGAGAAATCAAAATGACGGTCTATGGACTTTATCATCATCAGATAGTCCTTTTCATGAGGTCCGTAAACTCCGGTTGGGCGAAATATAATATAGGGTAAACCTGAAATATTCTCCAGATAGTTTTCAGCCTGGAGTTTTGACATTCCGTAGGCGGTATTCGGGTTCGTAGGCTGACTTATCTTTGCCGGGGTGTAATTATCCTCATCGTACGCTCCTATCGCACTTAGACTGCTCATATACAGAAACTTCTTCGGCGCAAGTCCTGTATTCTTAAGCGCAGTCACGAAATTACACAAATATTGATAATTGACCTGACGAAATTGCAGATAGTTAAGAGCCTTGGTGGCTCCGAGATTATATATAACGTAATCCGGCGCACCCGTCTCACGGAATGTATCAGACAGTGTTGACTGCACTTGTTCTACATTTTCGTAGTCAAGAACAACGAATTTCAACCGATCATCTTTAAGGTAACGGCGAGACGTGGTCTCACGGACGGCTACGTACGTTTCATAACCTCTGTTAAGCGCTTCCCGCGCAATAAAGCCGCCGATAAACCCACCGGCACCTACTATCAATATTTTCATTCCAGAATTTCTTATTTTTTATCTTTTTTCTCCGTTTTCTTAACTTGAGTTTTTCTCTCACGTACCACTTTCAGCACTTGCGCGGAACGTGCCGGCAAATACAGTTTCAGCCATTCCTTGCCTATCGGTTGATAAAGCGGGTCATTCACCGTCAAGTGTTCCACCTTTTCATCTATATTGCCGAAACCTCCGTACATCGGTGAATCTGAAGAAAGCACCACTTTATACTTTCCTGCAGGAGCCAGAATTCCGTAGTCCGTAAATGACTTGAACGGATGAAAGTTAAACACGAATATATACTGTCCGCGACGGAAAGCAAGTACTTGGTCGTCATCTTTTTCCCAAAGTTTTTCTATCTCAAGATTTTGGAAGTTATATACTGATGACACGAGAGATATCATCGCATTATCAAAATTATTCAGATACTGATACTGCAAATCCTTCCTGTCAACAAGGCTCCACTGACGACGTGCGTACTTATAACTCCAACCGTTACCTTCACGCGGGAAATCAATCCACTCCGGGTGTCCGAATTCGTTACCCATAAAATTCAAATATCCGCCATTGATAGTGGATAGTGTCACAAGTCTTATCAACTTATGCATCGCTATTCCGCGAGCCACTGTCATATCATTATCACCCACCATCATGTGCCAATACATTTTCTCGTCAATAAGACGGAATATGACAGTCTTGTCACCTACAAGGGCCTGGTCGTGACTTTCTACGTATGATATAGTCTTTTCGTCCTCACGGCGATTGGTAAGTTCCCAGAATATTGAAGTAGGGTGCCAATCTTCATCTTTTTTCTCTTTAAGCATTTTTATCCAATAGTCAGGAATACCCATTGCCATACGATAGTCAAAACCTATACCTCCGGACTTGAACGGCAATGCAAGTCCCGGCATACCGCTCATCTCCTCTGCAATAGTGATAGCATGCTTGTTAACTTCGTGTATTAACTTATTCGCAAGTGTCAGATAAGTAATAGCATTTGTATCCTGTCCCCCATTGTAATAGTCACCGTAAGAGCCGAAGGCTTGTCCCAAACCGTGATTATAGTACAGCATTGAAGTAACGCCATCAAAGCGGAAGCCGTCAAAATGGTATTCTTCAAGCCAATATTTGCAGTTAGACAAAAGGAAATGAAGCACCTCATCTTTTCCGTAATCAAAGCACAAAGAATCCCATGCAGGGTGTTCTCGGCGTGAATCACCGTAAAAATACAGGTCATAACTTCCGTCAAGACGTCCAAGTCCCTCATTCTCATTCTTTACTGCATGAGAGTGTACTATATCCATAATCACTGCTATACCGTATGAGTGTGCTTTATCAATAAGCGACTTTAAGTCTTCAGGCGTACCGAATCGGCTTGAAGGTGCAAAAAAACTTGACACATGGTAGCCGAAAGAACCATAGTAAGGGTGTTCCTGGATAGCCATTATCTGGATAGCATTATATCCGTCTTTGGCAATACGCGGCAACACCAAGTCACGAAACTCTGTGTAAGTACCAACAGCCTCTTTCTCCTGCGCCATTCCTATGTGACACTCATATATCAGAAGCGGATGCACACCCGGCGTAAACTCCTTATCCTTCCATTTATAAGGCTTTTCAGGACTCCATACCTGTGCTGAAAACAAGTGAGTATTCTCATCTTGAACTACACGAGTAGCGTATGCAGGGATTCGCTCGCCGGCACCACCGTTCCATTTTACTGACATCTTGTAAAAATCACCGTGATGCAAAGCCGTTGACGGGAGTTTCAGTTCCCAGACACCACCGTCAAGACGATGAAGCGAATATCCCGCCATTTCTTTCCAATCGGAAAAATCACCGATAAGAGTAATAGCAGTAGCATTAGGAGCCCATTCACGGAACACCCAACTACCGTCTTTTTCACGATGAAGACCGAAATAACAGTGAGCATTAGCGAAATCTACCAGGCTTCCGCACTCGCATGTCAATTCACGCTCTTTCTCTATAACATCATTATGGCGACCGTTTATAGCATCTGCGTACGGCTCAAGCCATGAATCATTTTTCAGTATCGCAAGTTTTTTATTTTTCATGAATCAGGTATGTATAAGTTTTTCACAAAATTAGCAATTTATCTCAATACTCACAAATTAACAATTTTTTTTTAAGCCCATTGCAACTTTTTGCGTACATTTGCGTCTATATTTAATGAAACGTTCTGAAAACGAATATATTTAAATACTTTCAATAATAATTTTCACAAAATGAAAAATCTTATCACTAAAGCATTTTTTGCCGTTGCTTGCTTGATGACTCTTATGTCTTTCAGCGCTTCTGCACAGGAAATGCCTCAATTACCGGTGGATCCGAAAGTCCGCATCGGTAAGTTAGACAATGGTTTGACCTACTACATTCGTCACAACGAAACTCCTAAGGGTCAGGCTGACTTTTACATCGCACAAAAAGTAGGTAGCGTACTTGAAGAAGACAATCAGAGAGGTCTCGCTCACTTCCTTGAACACATGTGCTTCAACGGTACTACTCACTTCCCCGGCAACGGGCTCCGTGACTGGCTCGAATCTATCGGTGTCAAATTCGGTTGGAACCTAAACGCTTACACTTCTATTGATGAAACAGTTTACAACATTTCAAACGTACCTGTAGAACGCGAATCCGTTCAGGACTCTTGTCTCCTTATCCTTCACGACTGGGCTGATGACCTCACACTCGCTCCGGAGGAAATTGACAAGGAACGCGGTGTTATACACGAAGAATGGAGACGCTCTATGGTCGGCACTATGCGTATTTACGAAAAAGTATTACCTACAATATACCAAAACGGTCGTTACGGCTACAGATTGCCTATCGGTATTATGGACGTTGTGGACAACTTCCCTTACCAAGCACTCCGCGACTATTACGAGACTTGGTACCGTCCTGACCAGCAAGGTGTTATTGTAGTTGGTGATATTGACGTTGACCGCATCGAAGCTAAAATCAAAGAAATGTTTGCGGACATCAAGATGCCGGAAAATCCTAAAACTCGTGAATACTTCCCTGTTGAAGACAACAAAGGCACTATCTACGCTATCGGTACTGACAAAGAACAAAACAACAGCCAAGTACTTATGTTCTTCAAGCATGATGTTCTTCCTGCTGAATACAAGAACACTCCTGCATACCTCGCTCAGAACTATATCAACACTATGATTCACAATATGATGGCAAGCCGTCTGCGTGACATCATCTCTAAGGCTGACGCTCCTTTCGCTCAAGCATCTGTTTACTATGATGAATTCTTTGTAGCAAAAACCAAAGATGCTCTCGCTCTTACACTTATAGGGAAAGGTAATGACATTCGTCCTGCTTTCGAATCTGCATATCGCGAACTTCTTCGTGCTGCTCGCGGCGGATTTACCGTAACTGAATACGAACGCGCTCGCAAAGAATACCTTTCTCAACTTGAAACTGCATACAACAACCGCGAAAAGACTGAATCCGAAAACTACGTTAACGAATACGTTCGTAACTTTGTTGACGGCGATCCTATCCCGGGTATTGAAGCAGAATATCAAATCATGAATATGCTCGCTTCACAAATTCCTGTTGACATGATTAACCAGGCACTCAAAGAATACGTTACTGACGATAACCGCGTTATCGCTTGCTTCCTTCCGGAAATAGAAGAAGTAGTTGTTCCTACAGAAAAAGACTTTGCAGACATCGTTGCTAAAGTTGATGCTGAAAACATCGAACCGTACGTTGATGAAGTTAAGTCTGAACCGTTAATTGAAAAACTTCCGGCTAAGGGTTCTATCGCAGGTGAAAAAGAACTCTCAACTTTCGGTGCTACTGAGCTTACGCTTTCAAACGGCATAAAGGTCGTTGTTAAATCCACTAAGTTCAAAGGAGATGAAATCATAGTTCACGCCTTCGCAAAGGGTGGTACAAACGTTATCTCTGACGATGAAGCTGCAAACCTAATTTTCTTGCCATACGCTACTAATAAAGTAGGTTTTGGTACTTACACAAGTTCTGATATGACTAAATACCTCCAAGGCAAACAAGTTTCTTACGAATACAACTTTGAAGGAAACGAGCGTACTCTCCAAATGACCACTACTCCTCGTGACTTGCAGACTGCTATGGAAATCCTTTATATGGCATTTGCAGACCCGACTATCAATGCTGAAGAATTTGAAGCATATCAAAAGCAACTCATTGCTATTCTTGCTCACCAAGAAGCAAATCCACAATATCAGTTCATCAAGAAATACCTTGAATCCACTTACAAGTCACCGCGTATGCAACAGATTTCTTCTGCAGTCATTGAAAATGCAAACTGCGAAAAAATCGTTGCTATCTTAAAGCAAATGGTTGCAAACCCTGCTGACTTCACTTTCGAATTCGTAGGTAATATTGATGTTGAAACTCTTCGTCCTCTTCTTGAACAATACGTTGCTTCACTCCCTGTTGACAAGAATAAATCAATCAGCGAAAAAAATCTTGACAATACTCTCGCTGTAACCGGTGACACCGAACAACACGATACTTACAAGATGGAAACTCCACAAGTTTGGGCTTATATCACTGCTTTCGGACACGCTGAATACAATGCCAAGAACCGCCGCGTTGCATACATCGCAGGTCAAATCCTCGGCAACCGTCTTTTAGCACAAGTTCGTGAAGAAATGGGCGCAACATACTCTATCGGTGCTTCTTGCAGCATTGACCCAATGCTCGCTCCTTCTCAAAACACTACTGTCACTACCGCCTTCCCTTGCAACCCTGACATGAGCAAAGAAGTATTCGAATTCATCAAGGGTGCATTCAAGGCTATGGCTGACAGCGTTACGGCTAAGGAAGTGGCTGAACAAGTTGAATTCCTCGTTAAGGATACTAAAGAAGGCCACGAAAGAAATCAAGACTGGGTAAACACTCTTTACAGATTCAATCAATTCGGCGTTGATACTTACACTGGTGACATTGAACTTCTCCAATCCATCACTGCTGAAGATGTTAAAAACTTTATGAAACAACTTCTTGAACAAGGTAACTACCGTGTTTACACTCTCAATCCTGAAGAAGCAAAATAATTTACGGTAACTGTAAATAACACTTATAAGGAGCGCACTCTTTCGGGTGCGTTCCTTTTTTTTTATTAACTTTGCACTCGTAAAAAATAAATACGAATTATGAAGAATATAATCCTATTTGATAACCCGGCTGATAAGACAAATCTACTTCCACTGACCTACACTCGCCCTATATGCGGCTTGCGCGTGGGTATTGACACGGTGATTGAAAAATGGAAAGACGCTGTAAGCGGTACTTTTTCAGTCCTTACCGATGACTATCTTAGCGAAAAATTTCCTACCATCTACACTGACGACAATTACTTTATCAGTGGAAATATTATCCCTGACAAAAACATAATTTCTGACATATTTACTCTTAGCATAGGGGAATGTCTCACAGTAAATGACAAAATCATCGCACTCAGAGGCTCTAAAAATGACTTTGAGAACCCGGCATTATTATCTAAAAAGGAATACTCCGGTGAGTTCCGCGCTATCAATTATCTTTACGATATTTTTACTCTCAACGACAACGTTCTCCGCGAAGATTTTATCCGATTCACAGCCGGCAAAAAAAGTGCTGAAATATCCGACACAAACACCATAATCGGAAATTCGGACTTACTGTTCATAGAAGAAGGTGCCGAAGTGGAAGGTGCGTACATCAACACCAAGACAGGACCGGTATATATTTCAGCAAGCGCACAAGTGATGGAAGGCTCTTGCCTCAGAGGTCCCATCGCACTATGTGAACATTCCGTCGTAAATATGGGTAGTAAAATATATGGTGCTACAACTCTCGGTCCGTGGTGTAAAGTAGGCGGAGAGCTGAACAACGTGGTAATGATAGGCTTCAGCAATAAAGCTCACGACGGATTTCTTGGCAATGCCGTTATCGGCGAATGGTGCAACATCGGAGCAGGTTGTGTGGCTTCAAACTTAAAAAACGACTACACCGAAATCAAATTGTGGAACTACGCAGCCGGCAGATTTACACGAACAGGACTTCAATTCTGCGGCTTAATGATGGGAGACCACTCAAAAGCAGGAATAAACACTATGTTTAACACCGCAACAGTGCTTGGAGTAGGCGTAAACGTCTATGGCTCCGGATTTCAAAGAAACTTCCTTGCCTCATTCTCGGAAGGTTCTCGTGCAGGATTTACAGACGTACCCATGACAAAATTTTTTGATATCGCACGACGAGTTATGGCTCGCAGAGGACAAGAATTAACGGAAGTCGATTGCCGGATCTTTGAGCATATCAACGATATGGCACACAACTATAAATATTAAAAGTCTTTTAGGCCTTTTGGTCCTTATAACCTTTTAGCCATTTTGGCAAAATTGAATAAAAGCGAAAGGGGTTGCGTCCGAACAGACACAACCCCTTTCATTTATAATTGGAAGAAAGACAATTATTCTTTAATCTTAGCGCACAAGTATTCGCGGTTAAGACGTGCAATATTGCTGAGTGAAATGCTCTTAGGACATTCAGCAGCACAAGCACCTGTATTAGTACAGTTACCAAAGCCTAATTCGTCCATCTTGGCAACCATAGCACGAGCACGACGTGCACGCTCTACCTGACCTTGTGGAAGAAGTGCGAATTGACTTACCTTTGCTGATACGAAGAGCATAGCAGAACCATTCTTACAAGCTGCTACACATGCACCGCAACCGATACATGTTGCAGAGTCCATAGCCATATCTGCCACTTCCTTTGAAATAGGAGTAGCATTAGCATCAGGAGCACCTCCGCAGTTGAATGATACATAACCACCTGCTTGTTGAATTTTATCAAAAGCATTACGGTCTACCATAAGGTCTCTGATTACAGGGAAACCTGCTGAACGCCATGGTTCGATAGTGATAACATCTTCATTCTTGAACTTACGCATGTGGAGCTGGCAAGTAGTAATTCCTTGCACAGGACCATGCGGGTGTCCATTGATATAAAGAGAACACATACCGCAGATACCTTCGCGGCAATCGCTGTCAAATGCAACCGGCTCCTCACCTTTTTCTACAAGTTGCTGATTAAGCATATCCAGCATTTCAAGAAATGAACTTCCGGTAGATACATTTTCTACGCGATAAGTAGCGAACGCGCCTTTTTCTTTAGGACCACGTTGACGCCAAATCTTTAAGTTTACGTTTATTAAATGTTCCATTGTGGTAATCTCGTGGTTAAAGGGTTATGACTTGTAGTTACGTGTTTGAACCTTAATTGCGGTGTATTCAAGTTTTTCCTTGAGCAATACGGGCTTTTTATCTTCACCTGTGTATTTCCAGCAACTTACGTACATATAGTCTTTATCGTTACGAGCGGCTTCACCGTCGGCTGTCTGATATTCTTCACGGAAGTGTGCACCGCATGATTCATTACGGTGTAATGCATCTATAGCCATCATCTTAGCCATCACGATAAAGTCTTCAAGACGAAGTGCCTTTTCAAGTTCAAGGTTCAAATCGTCTGCACGACCCACTACGCGAAGGTCTTTATAGAACTCATCGTGAAGTTTGTCGATTTCTGCGATCGCGTGTACCAAGCCTTGAAGTGTACGACCCATACCTACGTATTCCCACATGATGTGACCGAGTTTCTTGTGGAGTTGGTCAGGCGACTTTGTACCCTTAATATTCATCAAGCGTTCAATACGTGCGCGAACACCTTTTTCTGCCTCATCGAATTCCTTAGAGTCTGTTGAGAAGTGAGGAACTTTGATTTGGTCGCTGAGGTAGTTTTGCATTGTGTAAGGAAGTACGAAGTATCCGTCTGCAAGACCTTGCATAAGTGCTGATGCACCAAGACGGTTACCACCGTGGTCTGAGAAGTTACATTCACCGATTGCGAAAAGGCCCTTGATTGAAGTCTGAAGTTCATAGTCAACCCAGATACCACCCATTGTGTAGTGACTTGCAGGGAATATCATCATCGGAGTTTCGTATGGGTTATCATCAGAAATCATTTGATACATATCAAACAAGTTTCCGTAACGATCACGAATTGCTTTTTCACCATCACGTGCGATTGCGTATTTAAAGTCAAGATATACAGCGTTTCCTGTTCCTACACCGTAACCTGCATCGCAACGTTCTTTTGCTGCACGGCTCGCAATGTCACGAGGACAAAGGTTACCGAATGCAGGATAACGACGTTCAAGGTAGAAGTCACGATCTTCATCAGGAATATCTGTAGGTTTCTTCTTGCCTGCGCGGATTGCTTCAGCATCTTCTTTCTTTTTAGGAACCCAAATACGACCGTCATTACGGAGTGATTCACTCATAAGTGTAAGTTTTGACTGGTCTTCACCATGTACAGGGATACATGTGGGGTGAATCTGAGTAAATGCAAGGTTTGAAAGATATGCACCTTTCTTGAATGCCTGGATTGCAGCTGAACCGTTGCAGCCCATAGCGTTTGTTGAAAGGAAGAATGCACGACCGTAACCACCTGTTGCGAGAACTACTGCATGTGCTGCATAACGTTCTATTTCACCGTTGATAAGGTTTCGAACGATAATACCGCGTGCGCGACCGTCAATAAGTACGAGGTCAAGCATTTCACGACGATTGTATGATTTTACTTTACCTTTCTGGATTTGACGGTTCAATGATGCGTATGCACCGAGAAGAAGTTGTTGACCTGTCTGACCTTTTGCATAGAATGTACGTGATACCTGAGCACCACCGAATGAACGGTTTGCAAGCAAGCCGCCGTATTCACGTGCGAAAGGTACGCCTTGTTGTACACATTGGTCAATAATATTGTTTGACACTTCGGCAAGACGGTAAACGTTTGCTTCACGAGCGCGGAAGTCACCACCTTTCACTGTGTCATAGAAAAGACGATATACGGAGTCACCATCATTCTGATAGTTCTTTGCAGCGTTAATACCACCTTGTGCTGCGATTGAGTGGGCGCGACGAGGTGAGTCCTGGATACAGAAGTTAAGCACATTGAAGCCCATTTCTGCAAGTGTTGATGCTGCTGATGCTCCTGCAAGACCTGTACCTACTACGATGATGTCGAGAAGACGTTTGTTTGCAGGGTTTACAAGTTTTTGGTGAGCCTTATAGTTGGTCCATTTATCAGCTACGGGACCTTCAGGAATCTTTGAATCTATTTGATATTCCGGTAGAGATGCAGATTCTATATCAGCATAGTCTTTCATTATTGGGGTTGAATCAATCATCCCCTGAAGTTCTTTTTCGTTTGCCATATCTGATAGGAATATTAATTGTTAGTATTTTCTTCATTTTGTGTGCAACCGCCACAGCAGTCTTGTGCTGCTTGAGAGCAACAGTCACCGCTCTTTTCGCCTTCACACTTTCCACAGCATTCGCCTTTATCTTCAGAGCAGCCGCCACAGCATGGTTCTTCTACTTCTTCCTTTACTATGCCTTCCTCTTCACCCATCGGGTATGCAGGAAGGTTTTCTGCTACGTGCTTTTGCATCATTTCCATGTACTGACCTTGAAGTTCAGGACATTTTAAGTATGCTTCATTGTTTGCTTGTACTGTGAATACAACTGCTTCGATAGCGAACAAGCCGATTACGATTGTTGTCCACCAGTTTGCGATCTTTTTAAGACGTGGGATCCAGAGTTGGTTATTCCAACCGCAAGATTGGAACATTGACCAGAATCCGTGTGTCATGTGGAACCAAAGAGCCACGAGACCTACAAGATAAACAGGAAGTGTCCATACTTGACCGAATGCCATCTGCAAGAAGAGTGTACCTGCTGCAGGCGGTAATGGCATTTCATGACCGCAAGGTGTAGAGAATGTTGCCAAGTTTCCTGTAATTTCTGCAAGCTGCATCTTAGCCCAGAATTGGATAAGGTGAATTGCAATAAATGCAATAACTACAAAACCGAGTACAAGCATATTCTGTGAAGACCATTCCACTTGCGCAGGTTTTGATACCACTGCGTAACGGTCACCACCACGTGCATTGCGGTTTTGGATTGTCAACCAGATTGCATAAATGATGTGCAATAAGAAACCTGCTGCCAATACCACTGTGCCTACAAGGGCATACCAGTTTGCTCCAAGAAACTCACACACTACATTGTATGCGCTTGGCCAAAAAATAGCCACGGCGTTCATCAAAACGTGAAACGTGACGAATAAGACGAGAAACGCGCCTGTCAACGACATAACGAGCTTTCTGCCTATTGATGAGTTAGTTAACCACATAAATTGATTGTTGATGTTAAGTTTATAATTTATTGAATTGATTATTTTCGATTAATGACGCTAATCTTTTACAAATTTAGAATAAAAAAATCAGTTTCACAAAGATTAATGAAATTATTCTTTAATTAGGCATTTAATTATTCCATCAGTTTGCGATAACGGCGGCGAGGCGGCTCTTTTCCGTCGTTCATCATCTTCTTGTATTCTTCGTAGTCCGAATAAGAACCTTGATAAAATACTACCTTTCCATCGCCTTCAAAAGATAAGATATGAGTACATATACGATCAAGGAACCAACGGTCGTGGCTTACTACCACAGCACAGCCGGCAAAGTCCTCAAGACCTTCTTCCAATGCTCGGAGGGTGTTCACGTCAATATCATTAGTAGGTTCGTCAAGAAGAAGCACATTGCCTTCTTCTTTAAGTGCCATTGCCAAGTGTAACCTGTTTCTTTCTCCACCTGAAAGCACACCTATTTTCTTTTCCTGGTCTGCACCTGTAAAGTTAAACTTTGACAAGTATGCTCGCGCATTTACGTCTCGTCCGCCCATTCGGAATGACTCTGTGCCTTGTGAAATAACTTCATACACTGTCTTTTCCGGCAGCAGGTCATGGTGAGTTTGGTCAACGTATGCAATTTTCACAGTCTCTCCCACTTCAAAACTTCCTGCATCAGGTTTTTCCTGTCCCATTATGAGGCGGAAAAGTGTAGTCTTTCCTGCACCGTTAGGTCCGATTACACCCACAATTCCATTTGGTGGCAAAGTAAAGTTAAGATTATCAAACAAATGCTTGTTGCCGAACGACTTTGTAAGTCCCGTTGCCTCTATAACTTTATTACCGAGACGCGGACCGTTAGGAATAAATATTTCAAGACGTTCTTCTTTCTGCTTTTGGTCTTCGTTAAGCAGGCGGTCGTAAGATGAAAGACGGGCTTTACCCTTAGCCTGACGTGCCTTAGGAGCCATTCTCACCCATTCAAGTTCGCGTTCAAGTGTCTTTCTGCGCTTGCTCGCTTGCTTTTCTTCAAGAGCCATGCGCTTAGTCTTTTGGTCAAGCCAAGATGAATAATTTCCTTCCCATGGAATACCTTCACCACGGTCAAGCTCAAGAATCCAACCTGCCACATGGTCAAGGAAATAGCGGTCGTGAGTAATCGCAATTACCGTACCCGGGTACTGCTGTAAATGCTGTTCAAGCCAGTCGATAGACTCTGCATCAAGGTGGTTCGTAGGCTCATCAAGAAGCAGAATATCAGGCTGTTGGAGCAGCAAGCGGCACAATGCCACACGACGACGTTCACCACCTGACAATGTCTTAATCTGTTGGTCGTCAGGCGGACACTGCAATGCGTCCATTGCACGCTCGAGTTTATTATCTATATTCCACGCATCTGCTGCATCAAGTTTATCTTGCAGTTCTGCCTGACGAGTAATAAGTGCGTCCATCTTATCAGGATTTTCAAGCACTTCAGGGTCAGCAAAACTCTCATTTACTTGGTCAAACTCTGCAAGAAGGTCCATAATAGGCTTCACACCTTCACGAACTACTTCAATTACAGTCTTTTCAGGGTCAAGTTTAGGGTCTTGTTCAAGGTAACCTACGGAGTATCCCGGAGAAAACACCACTTCACCTTGGTAACTTTTATCTATCCCGGCAATAATTTTCAACAATGAGGATTTACCGGAACCGTTAAGACCTATAATGCCGATTTTAGCACCATAGAAAAAAGATAGGTAGATGTTTTTCAGTACTTGTTTTTGAGGAGGATAAGTCTTTGACACTCCTACCATCGAAAAAATTACTTTTTTGTCGTCTGCCATAAATTTTATATGTTAAATGATTTACTTACGTTTTTTAGGAGCAAATTTCACCGGATATTCGCAGCGGATACGTCCTTCAACTATATTATGCAACTTGGTGCGAATAAGCTGCTTACGGATAAGCGAAATATGGTCAATGTAAAGTTTTCCTTCAAGGTGGTCACATTCGTGCTGCACTATTCTTGCAAGAAATCCTGACAATTCTTCTTCATGGGAATTAAAATCTTCATCTACCCACTTGAGTAATATATGTTCTACTCGACTCACATTTTCCGATAAGCCGGGTAAACTGAGACAACCTTCTGCACGAGACACAGGATCTCCGTCAAGAATTGTAATTTCAGGATTGATAAGAGTAAACTTTCTGCCGACACATTCCGGGAACGTTTCACCCACAGGATCAGAATCAATGACTACAATTCTGTCATTTCTACCGATTTGAGGCGCTGCAAGTCCCACGCCCTCAGAGGCATACATAGTTTCAAACATATTTGCAACCAACATTTTCAAGTCCGGATAATCTGCCTTGACCGGTTGTGAAATATTGCGCAATACGGGGTGACCGTAAAGATATACAGGTAACTTCATTTAATTATTATATAATTTGCTTTGTAAATAGTCATTCAAAATAATAGTAGCGGAAATTTCATCTACAACGGCTTTATCCCTGCGGCCACTCTTTTTCATTCCTGACTCAAGCATGGATTTATGCGCAAGCACTGACGTAAATCGCTCGTCGAAAAACACTATATCCATTTCCGGAAGCACCTTTCTAAGCCTGTTTATACCTGGGACAATGTATTTCATTGACTCAGATTGCTCGCCGCGCATAGTTGTAGGAAGACCCACTACAATACGGTCAACTTCCTCTTTTTCCACATAGTTCTTAACAAAATCCACAAGTGTGTGCGTAGCCACAGTAGTAAGACCTGTAGCCACAATCTGAAGGACGTCAGTCACTGCTATTCCACAACGCTTACGCCCGTAATCTATTGATAAAAGTCGACCCATATTTCTTATTCTCTGCAAAGTTAGCAATTATCTGAACCATTACCAAAATGATTAACAAAAAAGACATTGCAGATACACGGCTCTTTCATTTAAAAAGATTAAGCACTGTGAGTAAAAAGACAACCCCATCAGGGAAAGTCGGGAACTTTCATCAGTAAGCAGTTCAGGGTAAGTACTTTATGCGCCACAATGAGATATCACATTTACGAGAACCCGCACCTCGGAGAGATGATTGCCTTAAACAAAGGGTGCACAAAGCATAGCCTGATGCACCCGAATCATTAAAATTAAAATAGTTACCGAAACCGTGTACTATTTATTTTCGTACTTCAATATTTGAATCCTTGAAACCGATAAAGTAAAGCACACCGTCAAGACCAATTGTTGAAATTGACTGTTCTGCCGTTTGTTTTACCTTTGGCTTTGCATGGAATGCAATACCGAGACCGGCTGTGGCAAGCATCGGAAGGTCATTTGCTCCGTCTCCTACCGCAATAGTCTGAGCAATATTTACATTTTCCACTTGTGCAATAAGTTTGAGAAGTTCCGCCTTTCTGCGTCCGTCAACGATTTCACCGACATATCTGCCTGTCAACTTGCCGTCAACGATTTCAAGTTCATTAGCATATACGTAGTCTATGCCGAATTTTTGCTTGATGTAATTACCGAAATAAGTGAAACCACCGGAAAGAATAGCAATCTTGAATCCGGCACGCTTAAGAACCTCCATCATTCTGCCTACACCCTCAGTAAACGGAAGATTTTCAGCAATTTCACGCATAACACTTTCATCAAGACCTTTAAGTAGTGCCACACGCTCCGTAAATGACTCCTTGAAGTCTATTTCACCACGCATTGCACGCTCGGTAATAGCCTTCACCTTATCACCTACCCCTGCACGCATAGCAAGTTCATCAATAACTTCTGTCTCAATAAGAGTGGAATCCATATCGAAGCATATCAAGCGACGACAGCGACGATAGATGGTATCTTCTTGAAGTGATATATCAAATTCCTCTGTCTGAGATATTTGCAAAAAACGGCCTTGCATTGCTCGCAAATCCTTAGGCATACCGCGTACTGAGAATTCCACGCATGACTTTGCGTAAGGCTCTTCTTTCTCCATCAATGGAGGACGACCGGTAAGACGCTGAATACCATCAATATTCAAGTCTTGACGAGCGATTTCATCTGTAACAAGAGCTATGTGTCGAGCAGTAAGGCGACGTCCGAGGATAGTAATAATCCAGCGGTTCTTACCTTGACGACCCACCCACTTTTCATAATCTTCAATAGAAATAGGCGTAAAACGTATTTGCACGTTCAACTCATACGAACGGAACAATAAGTCTTTCATAATATCGCCTGACACGTCAGACGTTGTTCGAAATAGAATACCCAGAGATAATGAATGGTGTATATCCGCTTGACCGATATCCAAAATACCCGCATCGTATTTAGCAAGAACTGCGGTCAGAGCCGCAGTCACGCCCGGGTGGTCTACACCGGATATGTTGATAAGAATTAATTCTAAATTATTAGTCATAATCCAATATACAGTGTAAAAATTAATTAACTGATTTCTTCTTACTCTATGACATAAGGAAGAAGGAAATTTTTCCAATGTACGTAACCGACGCCGAGAAGGTGTAGACCGTCGTTAGTGTATCTTGCATCCAAATTCCCGTTTTCATCAGCGAAAATAGGATATGAGTTAATCCACACAAAGCCTTTTTCGTCTGCCATTGCAGCGAGTTTTGCATTTATATCTCTTATCACCTGTTCTTTTCCGAAAATTGCCTTGTATCTGCCGAATGAATTATTTATCGGGAGTAAAGATTGTACATATAACTTGGTTTCCGGAGTCTTGGTACGGATATAATCAATGAGTTTTCCCATTGCTGTTGCTATAGAATCTGCTGTCAGATTATGTGACACATCATTAACGCCGCTAAGTAGGAATATCTTCTTAGGGTGACCGTTCAACACAGGGTCTATTCTTTCAAACACTCCCTGAATGACGTCTCCGTTTATACCTCTGTTTTTGATATTAGGCATTCCGAAAAGCTCGTGCCATTCGCAGCCGTGAGTAAGTGAGTTACCTACGAATACGATATCATCTGAGGTTACGGGAAGTATTTCAAAAAGTGATGCTCTTTGATAATATAGTTCCGTGTACTTTTCTTTCTTCTGAGCGAAAGAACAGAATGTTGTTGCTACAAGCAACAGTGCCAATAGCCTTCTCATAGTTATTTAATTTTGTTTATTTATTTTCTTCGCGATAAGCGTCAGTAGCCTTCTTGACAGAGCCGTGCATCAAAAGAAGACGTTTTGCTTCATCGTATGGCAAGCCGAGTTCTTCTGATACCATTCTTGTGCCGCGGTCAACAAGTTTCGCATTAGACAACTGCATATTCACCATTTTATTACCTTTCACACGACCCATCTCAATCATTACCGAGGTAGTAATCATATTGCAAATCATCTTTTGACCTGTACCGGACTTCATTCGTGAACTACCTGTAACGTATTCGGGACCTACGATCATTTCAATAGCAATATCGGCTGCGTGAGAAATAGGTGCATCAGGGTTTGATGTAATTGCTGCAGTAAGGATACCATGTTCACGGCAAGCATTTAGCGCACCTATAACATAAGGGGTAGTACCTGATGCTGCTATTCCTATCACAGTGTCTTTATCATTGATATTGAACTTTTGAAGGTCTTTCCAGCCTTGTTCAGTATCATCTTCGGCATTTTCTACCGGATTACGAAGGGCTGTATCACCACCGGCAATAATACCGATAACCCAAGACGGGTCCATACCGAATGTAGGTGGAATTTCAGATGCATCAAGCACACCGAGACGACCTGATGTACCTGCTCCCATATAGAAAATACGTCCGCCGCGTTTCATACGGCTTACAATCTGAGTCACAAGTTTCTCAATCTGAGGTATAGCCTTCTCTACTGCGAGAGCCACTTTCTTATCCTCAGTATTTATATCATGAAGTATCTCGGAGACACTTTTCTTTTCAAGGTCATTGTAGAGCGATGGTTGCTCACTGATTTTTACAAACATATCTTTTGTTATTTAGTGTTTATTATGCAAAGTTAATAATTATTTGTGAAATTCAATAAGACCTGCCATCGGACTCTTGATAATTGTGCCGATATGACAGTCAACTGCATCGGCTGCTTCACGGAGCACATCTTGATAGTAATGTGCTATTGAACCGATGAAGTTTACAGGTAAGTTCTTATAATTATCGTAATTTGCGATATTGCGTACAAAGAATGACTTGAATGAGTTAAGCACAAGGCGGTGAATTGCAGGTTCCTCAATATTTTGGATAAGGAACGGAGTCACTGATGCAAGAAAGCGATTTGCACCGGGTTGTTTATACACTCTTTGAATGATAGTAAGGCGGTCAAGTTCGTACTGCTTGAGGAATTTTTCGCAGAGTTTTTCAGGAATTTGCTTTTTAAGCACGTCACCGACGAGGAGTTTGCCAAGCACGGCACCACTACCTTCATCACCGAGTATGTATCCTAACGGAGATACGTTATCTACAATCTTTTCACCGTCATAGTAACATGAGTTTGAGCCTGTACCGAGAATACATGCGATGCCCGGCTTGCGACCACACAATGCACGAGCGGCTGCAAGAAGGTCCGTATGTACTTCAATCAACTTGGCAGGTACGCTCTTTGCTATCGCTCTGCGTACGTTATCACAAACTTCCTCCGAGATGCAACCTGCACCGTAGAAATATACTTCGTCTATTGCGTATTCCGCAACTTCAGCCTTAAGCTCTTTCTCTATTTGTGCCGCCATTTCCTCTTCAGTGAGCATAATGGCGTTCATACCGCAAGTAAAAACTTGTTTTACTAATTGTCCATTGTCTATTACACACCAATCAATCTTAGTGCTACCACAGTCTGCTATAAGTTTCATATCTTAATATAAATTTTTTTCTTGTAAAGAATATATCCAATACACCAGTTAAATATCACAAATAAAATTGCAAAACACAGTGATGCAAGTGTCTTGTCATCACCGCACATAGGAGTAAGGCACTGAGTATATATCCAGCCTTTTAGCGACATTACACCTGATTCCGCTGCTGATGTCGGCACTTGAATACAACCGATAATTATGCTCAGTACGCCGCTTAGTACGTACAGAAACAGAGGATTAATACCGAAGGATTCAAAGAATTTGCACCATGTCTTGTAGCCTTTTATATCTATAATCCATATCAATATTGCCAACAGGCTTGACGCAAGTCCGCAAGTTGTAATTACGAACGACGGTGACCATATTTTTTTGTTTATAGGTAATCCGTAGGACATCAGGAAACCTGTAAATGTGAGGAGAGTACCGAGAATGAATAGTTTTTCAATACGTTTATCATTATCATGCGTTCCCATTATCATAAATCCGGCCATAAAGCCTATAAGCACATGTGCTACTGCAGGAAGTGTGCTTAAAAATCCTTCAGGGTCGAATTTAAGGGTAACACCGTCAATAGTGTCAGCGTACATGTGGTCTGCGCCAAGTACTTTATGGTCAACTATTGAGATAATATTTTGGTCTGAAAATTCATAACCGTTTCCTGTTATTAGTATTGCCGAGTATGCCACCAATATCAAGAGTATCACTGCCGGGATATATTTATGCTTGACAAAAATTGCCACCATTGCTGCCGCAAAATAGCATAATGCCAAGCGTGGCATTACTCCAAGGATACGCACATGGTCAAAGTGATTTATGCAATCCGGGAACGGTACATCGTTCACTATCGCACGAAGCGTCATTCCGAACCATGCTATGGCTATACCGATTAAAAATATCACTACTGTTCTGCGAAGTATTTTCCATAATGACGCCCATGAAAATTCAAAGTTAAATTTTCGCATTGAAATGAATGTGGAAACACCCATGATGAACATGAAAAACGGGAACACCAGGTCTGTCGGTGTCAATCCGTTCCATGAGGCATGCTCAAGAGGAGGGTAAATATTACTCCACGAACCGGGATTATTTACCAATATCATACCCGCAATCGTGATACCGCGAAGGATATCAAGTGCAAGCAGGCGTTTTGGTTTTGCTGTCGTTGTCATATACTATATTATATTTTCACGTTATATTCTATCGAGTTGCTTCTTCTACAAGATATACTATTGATTTGTAAGGCACACCACTGTTTACAGTAAGTCCCACTTCACAAGTGCGGCTGTTCGAGTATCCCTCTGTGACATTATTCTCCACTATCTGAGGACGAAGTTTTCTCAATGCGTACTTATTAAGTGCAGGCATTGTAAATCCTTTATCACCTGCAAAGGCGCAGCAGCCTATTTCTGCCGGAACTACAACCTTTGTAACACTTCTTCGAGCCAGGTCAATAAGTTTATCCCCTATTCCCATTAGTTTTGATGAACAAGTCACGTGGATAGCCACTGTTCTGTCTATTTTATGGAATGAAAGGTATGGCACTAAATAATCCGCAATAAATTCTGCAGGCTCGTGAAGCGTCAAGTCTTTAATATGCTTTTGCATACGGTGTAAGCACGGGCTTTGGTCACATACTATAGGGTATTTGCCATTTTCTGACAGTTTGCGAAGGGCTGCGGCAAGTTCATCAGTCTTGCGGTCCGCAATTTCAGGCATTCCCTTGCTTTCCCATATCATACCGCAGCAGAGGTTGTCACGGTTTTCAGGGATTATCACTTCGTAGCCTGCTCTGTTACACAAGCGGATAAACGTATCTATCAAGTCCGGTATCATCTTGCCGTGTTCCTGAGAAGCACCCATCGCACGATTAAGGCAACTCGGGAAGTAAACCAACTTTTTATTCAAGCCTACTGTAGGTTGATCCGGTTCGGAACTTTTATAGTGGGCTGAAGGCAATGCCGCTGACCAAAGCGGAAAACCGAGTGTGGAATTAAGTGCTGATCCTATCTTGTTGACTGCCGCTACTCCGATTATTTTTCTCACCGCATTAGCCGTGGATAATACGGGACGAAGGCAAGAAGACACGCCACTCAAATGGTTTGCTGCAAAATCACCCACTTTGTAGCCGAAACTGCCTTGAGGGATAAGTTCTGCACGAAGGTCATGAATCATCTCACCGGTGTTTATTCCCATAGGGCAAGACGTACTGCAAAGTCCGTCACCGGCACACGTATCAGTACCAAGTTCCTTGAACTGTGCTATAAGTGCTTGACGTAAATGTTCATTTTCACCAGTCTGCTCAAGTCGTTTTATTTCACGTTGTACCACAATTCGCTGTCTTGCTGAAATTGAATACCCGCATGTCACGCAATTCACTTCACAGAAGCCACATTCAATACACTTATCCACCCAGCGGTTTGTTACAGGCATCGCCTTAAACTCTTTTATGAAACATTCAGGGTCGTCATTAAATACGACACCGGGATTGAGCAAGCCTTGAGGATCAAACAAGTCTTTCAGGCGACGCATAATATTCCACGCCTTTTCACCCCACTCTTTTTTCACAAATGGAGCCATATTTCGGCCTGTTCCGTGTTCTGCTTTCAGAGAGCCGTCGTACTTATCCACAACCAGAGTTTCAACAGCCTCCATAAGTGCCTTGTATCTTTTAACTTCTTCGTCGGAATCAAAACGCTGAGATATGATGAAGTGATAATTTCCTTCAAGTACGTGACCGTAGATACAGGAATCATCGTAGCCATGCTCGACAAGGAGGTTCATCATATCTACGGTTGCATCAGGCAAGTCATTGATATGAAATGCAATATCCTCAATAAGGACGGTTGAGCCAAGAGGGCGTGTACCGCCTACTGAAGGGAATATTCCCGAGCGTTTCTTCCAATATTCGGAATAAACGGCAGGGTCGTCGGTAAACTGTGCCGGAACGTACAAGTCAAACGGCTTGAGGATTTCAAGTATCTTATCAATGTTTGCCTTAAGTTCTTCCTTAGTGTCGGCTTTAGTTTCGGTAAGAATAGCGGTAAGTCCCTCGCCGGTTGTATCATTAACGGATTCAAGTGATTTTTTATCAAGAAGTTCGGCACTGAACACAGGACCTTTCTTCATTTCAAGTACTGCTTCACATGCCGTTCTCGGGTCACTGAAATAGAGCATCGCACTTGCGGAATAAGGATACAAATGCGACGTATTGACCGTCACTTCACTCATAAAGGCAAGTGTACCTTCACTGCCTACCATAATGTGAGCAATTATCTCAAACGGATCATTGAACGTCACGAGCGGCAGAATGTTAAGTCCCGTCACGTTCTTAATTGAATACTTGTACTTGATTCGCTTTACGAGTTCTTCATCACTCCTTACTTCATCGCGGAGCTGTTCTATTCCTGAGAGAATTTCAGGGTGACGCTTTGAAAATTCTTTTCTTGACTCTTCATCTGCAGTATCAAGGATAGTGCCATCGGCAAGAACTATTCTTACGGAACGCATTACTTTGTCGGAATTGGCATGTGTACCGCAATTCATACCGGAAGCATTGTTTATAACAATACCTCCCACCATTGCAGACTTTTTTGATGCAGGATCCGGTGCAAACATTCTGCCGTAAGGTGCAAGAATTTCATTAACTCTTGCACCTATGATACCCGGCTGAAGAGTAATAGTGGAATAATCTGAAGAAATTGAATATTTTTCCCAATATTTTCCTGCAACTATCAAGATTGAGTCACTTATTGACTGACCTGAAAGACTTGTTCCCGCAGCACGAAATGTTACGGGCAGTTTCATTGACGATGCAATAGCCAACAGACGCGACACTTCCGTCTCGGAAGCGGCACGAACCACCACTTGAGGCACCTTGTGGTAAAAGCCGGCATCAGCCCCCCATGCTATACGTCTTAACTCATCTGTATAGACACGGTCAGCCGGTAGAAATGTTTTTATTTGCTTGACAAAATCTTTGTATTCAGGTTTCATTTGGGTTATGAATATTATTATTCTTTCTGATATTTTTACTTGTACAAGTGGTATTTTGCTTTCTTTTCAGTAAACCATTGTACGTCTTTGTTCCAATAGTCCTTAATGTCATCTACTTTGTAGTTCTGACAGAAGCGTTTACGTATCTCCTTGCTGCCCACCACTTTATCGAACATTGAGTAACGGCTCTTGTCACCAAGGTCAAATAAGAGTGAATCAGGATATAGACGTGCAAGTTCCTGCATTGCGTAGAAGTTTGTAAGTGACAATGGTGCTACTGACTTATCCGTTACGTACATTTCAACTCCCTGGATATTTTTCCCCTTACCCGTTGAGTAGAATGGTTTAATATGGATAGGACGGAAGTTAAGCCCCGGCAAATGTAAATCCTGCATTGCTTTGCAAAAATCATTTGCATCTATCCACTCTGCACAGAACAGTTTGAAAGGCAATGTGTAGCCTACGCCTATTGATATGCAGTACAATTCGCCTACAATACCGCTCATCGGATAATAAATTGCGTATTCAGGTGTCGGAATATGCGGTGAAGGCAACACCCATGGCATTCCTGTCTGAGAAAATTCCATATCACGTGTCCAGCCTTCCATCGGCACTACCGTAAGTTTTACTTTCTTACCGCTTTCAAGAAGTCCTTCTTCATTAAGGTACATTGCAAGTTCTCCCGGTGTAAGACCGTAAAGGTAAGGTATAGGGAATTGTGACACGAATGAGAAGCATGAGTCTTCCACTATATTACCCTCCACTTTATTGCCTCCTACAGGGTTCGGACGATCAAGTACCATAAATTCTTTGCCGAGTTCGGCACATGCGTCCATTGCAAGACCCATTGTGGAAATAAACGTGAATGAACGGCAACCGATGTCTTGAATATCATACACCAATACATCTACGTCTTTAAGCATTTCTGCAGTCGGTTTGCGATTTTCGCCATAAATTGAATAAACGGGAACGCCTGTTGCCGGATCAACCATATTATCCACATGGTCACCGGCATGTACATCACCGCGTACACCATGCTCGGGCGCATAGAGGACGGTAAGTGTTACACCCTCCGCCTCATGGAGAATATCAATAGTGGACTTCAAGTTATTATCCACACCGCTCGGGTTTGTAATAAGTCCTACACGTTTGCCTTGCAACTGTGCAAAGCCTCCGTCACGCAACACTTCAATACCCGGCTTTACTGCAACTGTTGCTCCGGATTTTTCTTCACAATTAGCGTTTGTGCAACTTACCATAGCCACTAAGGCTATGGCAGAAGTTAATAACTTTTTTATCATAATCGTCATTGCTTTTATTTAGAGCCATATTCAGGGTCAATATGCGGACGTACGAGGAATGTCACAAGCCATGTTGCAAGGTTACATCCAAGCACCCAGATAAAGAACATCTGGTATGAATTGCCTAAAATCTGTTCTTTTATAAATCCGGCTGCCATACCGGGAAGCATCATTCCAAGTGCCATAAATGCTGTACAGATGGCATAGTGTGATGTCTTGTATGGTCCGTCTGCAAAATACATCATGAACAACATAAAGGCTGTAAATCCGAATCCGTATGCAAATTGCTCGAGAATGATGGCTGAGAAAGTAATTGCTTTACCTGCTACTGTTGTATAATCAGGCTGAACTTGTGACAATATGATGTATGCCACGCAGTTCAACGACGTTGCAAGTGCCATTGGCCATATCCATTTTCTCAAACCGCCGTTTGATGCACAGATACCACCGATAATACCACCGAGTGTAAGACCGATTATTGCAAATGTTCCGTACGCAAGACCTACTTCTGTCTGAGTCATTCCGAGACCTCCTGATTCACGAGATGCAAGGAGGAACGGCTGACAGAGTTTCACCACTTGTGCTTCAGGTAATCTGTAAAGAAGCATAAAGAGAATGGCAAGTATCACGTGTTTCTTTTGGAAGAATGTCACGAATGAACCTGAAAATTCCTTAAGAATATCTCCTACTGTTTTCTTCTCGGCATTTCCGCCTACAGCCTTGTCTGAGGCCGGTACCGGAAGAATAAATGCGTGCCATAATGACACTAAACCGAAGAATGCAGCGCAACCGGCTACCGTGAATTTCCATGCGTATGCTACGTTTCCTGTCTTCTCAGTAAGGTAACCTGCGATAATCACAAGTCCGCCCTGACCGAATACATTCGCACAGCGATAGAATGTGGAACGAATACCTACGAACATACTTTGCTCGCGTGTGTCAAGTGCAAGCATATAGAATCCGTCTGATGCTATATCGTGTGTTGCAGAGCAAAATGCTGTGATAAAGTAGAAGAACAAACAGATTGAGAATGAACTTACGGGAACTCCGGCTGCTATTTCTTCCTTATTAGGCAACGGCAATGTAAATGCTATGGCTGCAAGACCTATTGCCACGCATATCTGCATCATCACGGTCCACCAACGCTTTGTGCGGATAATATCCACTATCGGACCCCAGAACGGTTTAATAACCCACGGCAAGTAAAGCCAACCGGTGTAAAGAGCGGCATCGGTCTCTGACATACCCAGCTGAGTAAAGAGAACCATTGTCACCATATTGATAAAGATGAATGGTATTCCCTGCGCAAAGTAAAGCGTAGGAATCCAATTCCACGGCGACGTCTTAGTATTTGTTTTCATTTCTATTCAATATTTTTAGTAAAGCGGGCGTATCTCAGCACCGATAAAATAATGTAATAATATTTGGCGATAATCGTAGCCCTTGCTGCCCATCACGGCGGCACCTATTTGGCAAAGTCCTACTCCGTGTCCCCAACCGGCACCGCGGAGTGTGAACGTCTTAGGGCAACCGTCTGCATCTGCTTCACCTTTTTCTACGATAAACGCACTGCTGTACAAGTGGCTTGGCGAAAGGGTTCGGCGTATTTCAAGTTCTTTACCGATTATCTTGGTAAGTTTTGTTCCTACTATCTTAAGACGGAACAAGCGGCCTGACGTGCCGCGTTCCACAGGAATCAAATCAATAATTTTGCCATAATCAATTCCGGAACGGGACTTTACGAGTTCCGCAAGTTCGTCCTGACCGTAATTGACTGTCCAACGATAGAAATCAGTAGTCTCCTGGTCGTAATTATTCAGCACCTGAGAAAGTATTTCCTTATCCGTAGTTCCGCAAAACGCCTCAGGGCGTGAAAGTATCCACTGACGTGCATTTTCTTCTACACGGAGGTCCGGGAAATCCATTTCGTTCTCTGAGTCACGACGCGCCACGAGATAAGAATGGTGTACCGGCTCCCAGCAGTTTTCGAATTCCTCATACACTCCGCCACAACTCTTTGAAAATCGCGCATCACACAGTTTGTCACCGCTGTAAAGGACCTCACCCCAAGTGGCTTTTATAGCCTCTGCCACTCGTGAAGTAGTCTGACGAGTTATGCCCTGATAACGTTGACAGTGGTCATCAGCACACACATCAAAGTTCATGTGGTCTTCACGGTCAAACCATTTAACGAGTTCACCGTCTTTTTCCGTGCAAGCGCAGTATTTTTCACCGGAATCGGCTATTGACTTGTTTTTCTCAATCTGTGCCAGAAGCCAACTGCGAGAAATCACAGCATGCGCTTTAAGAAGTTCGAGTGAGGCTGTTGCACTCATCTCTGACGAAATGACACTCAAGAGATAATCCTCTACGCCTATCACATTTATTGCAGTGACCTTACCACCTTCATTAATGAGTTTGAGCGAACCTGCGAATTGCTGATCCTCACGTCTTTCCCAGTGAAAGTTAACACCTATAGTTACATCTTTCAATGTGAAATGATTCTTTTCATCTTCAGGTGTGAAAATCACTTCATCAGAAAGAGTGCCATTCCACTCCACTTTGCCATCGACCGCCTTAGCAGTTTGGTCTCCGGTCACTTTTTGTCCTGAAACGGTAAAGAAGCCTGAAA
>JALEMF010000105.1 GCA_022768005.1 Bacteroidales bacterium
GACACCTCGGACTTACTCCGCAATCTATCAACAAATTCGGTACTTACGCTGTTCGTGCTAAGGAAGAGGCTGAAGCTAACAAACTTCTTGAAGACGCCAAAATGCTTGAAGAAATTGGTTGCTTTGCAGTAGTACTTGAAAAAATTCCTGCTGTTCTCGCTAAGAAAGTTACTGAATCTCTTTCTATTCCTACTATCGGTATCGGTGCAGGTAACGGCACTGACGGACAAGTTCTCGTTTATCAGGATATGCTTGGACTTAACAATGGCTTTTCACCTAAATTCTTACGTAAATACGCTGATCTTTCTTCAGTGATTAACTCTGCTTTAGGTCACTACATTGATGATGTAAAAAGCGGTGATTTCCCTAACGAAAACGAGCAATACTAATGCTTCAACCCTCCTCCACACAGACGCCTGTTAAAAAATCAGATATTCAGTATAGCTACCTGCTCAGAGCGGTGGCTATACTTTGTGTTATTGCTGACCATTGCTTCACATGGTTCAGTACTGAAACACCTGACTGGCGACTGTTCGTATATGTTTTCGGAGGAGATTCTTTACTTTTTTTTATGGTGGCTGGCATACACAATCTGCCTGTTACAAATATTCGTGACTTTCTTGTAAAAAAAACAACTAAATTTCTTTTTGTCACCGCCATATTTGCCATTATTTATGCATTTATTGACCGTTATATAGTCTATAAGAATGAGGACAGACTGGCTACAAAACTTCTTACTGACCTGATGTTTTATCCGCATAAGCCCTGGCTTTGGTTTATGTATGCCATAACGGGACTTTATATAGCATCTCCGTTTATATCACTGTTAGTAACTAATAAAAATCAGAGGCTTACACAGTTTTTCATAATTCTGTGGCTGATGACAGGACTTGTTCCGTTTATTGAGACATTTTACGGAAGACCCCTACATTCTGAATACGTCTTACGTCCATTTGCAGGATACGCCGGATATATGATAGCCGGCTGGTACTTACACCGTTATCAGTATAGCAAATGGAGAAAACGTTCTAAAATTATAATAATCGGTACGCTTGTTTTTCTGATGCTTTTTCCCCTTCTTATACAATACACTGAATACGGACAGCGTTGTATAGCGCATGATGTGTTTAAAAACAATCTGTCAATAACTATTATGGCAGTGTCAATAACTACTTTTATCTTAGCACAGCAAATAAAAATTCAAGTAAATGCGATATATAAAGTTATAAAATTCATTTCATCGCTTACATTCCCTATGTACCTCGTACATGGATTTGCAGAATACTTTGCTCCATTCGTAAAATCACATAATTTCAACATATTTGCAGTCACTGCCATCACCATTGCAGCCACTATTTCAGCAGCATATATACTCCGATTTGCTTTTACAGCCTTACAAAATTATTTGCACAAAAAGCTGATGTAAAAAATCAAAGCAAGATAAATTTTTTTTTCTTAAACACATAGAATTCTATCTTATAGTAGAATAAAATCTCCTTTCAAATTGTAACTTGTTTAAGAAAAATACGTAATTATTACCATTATTTCCGACTAATGAAACAATGTAATTATGATAATAATTAATAATTTTGCAGCAAATTTATCCGAGATATGAGCAGATATAAAATTTTTCTTTTTTCACTATTATTTTTAACCATTATTCCATCTGTTTCCGCACAACTTGTGGAAACACCGAAATACTCTGTACTTAAGGAGGATTCAATCAGGGAGTACTTAGATAAAAATCAACCTTTTTTCTCACTATTCAAAGATAACTATTTTATTTTCGGCACTCCTATTAATCATAAGCCTACTAATGAAAATTCAGATGTAAAGTTTCAAATTTCTATGCAAATAAGGCTTACCAACACCACTTTACCATGGAATACTTACCTCTATTTTTATTATACGCAGAAAGTTTTTTGGCACGTCCTTGAAGAGTCTTTACCTATGACGGACCTTAACTTTAATCCTGGTATAGGACTTGCAAAACCTCTGTTTTCCGATGGCAGATATATTGGTAAACTGAGTATGCAATTAGAGCATGAGAGCAATGGTAAAGACGGTGATGCTTCTCGTTCCTGGAACAGAGTAACTTTCGGTGCTAACATTATGATAGACAGAACACTTATGGTGCATGGTAAAGTCTGGATTCCTATTATTGACGGTGAAAACAATAAGGATATTCTTGACTACTGCGGTATTTATCAGATTGGTACACAAGTGATGTCTGAAAATCAGAAATGGGCGGGTTCCGTTATCCTTGTCAAGAGAAGAGGGTGGAAACCGAATTATAATATTATTACTGAAATCAGTTACCGTTTCTCTAAACATTCGGACTGGAGTCTTTTTGCTCAGTATTATTGCGGATACGGTGAAGGTCTTCTTGACTATAACAAGCACGTCAGCAAAATCAGAGCCGGTATCGTCATACGTCCTCACTTCTTCAGCGACTATTAAAATGTGATATAATAACAACTATTCTAAGAAATACGTAAACAAAAGAAAGGCTGCTCGGAATATCTCGGGCAGCCTTTCTTTTATTATACGTTTATTAAAGGCTTGTTACTTATCTTCTTGGTCGTACCACTGTGAATACATAAGATAGTTATGTGCTATCTTGATATTCATTTCTTTTGCCTTTTCCGGTTCTACCATTTTTATGAACTTTGCAGGTGTACCGCCCCATAACTCGTGAGGTCCGATTTTAGTACGAGAAAGTACTACTGCGCCTGCTGCCACCATTGCACCTTCACCTACTTCTGCATCGTCCATTACCACTGCTCCCATACCGATGAGCGCATAGTCATGGATTTTAGCACCATGGATAGTGACATTATGACCTATTGATACGTCATTACCTATTTCAATGGTAGATTTCTGATAGAGTGTGTGGAGAACAGAGCCGTCCTGGATATTAACTCTATCTCCTATTTTGATGGAATTAACGTCACCGCGAATAACTGTGTTGAACCAGATACTACATTCATTTCCGATTACAGTATCACCTATGATTGTGGCATTTTGAGCCAGGAAACAACCTTCGCCTATTTCAGGAGTAAATCCTCTTACAGGTATTATGAGTGCCATGTAAAAAAATTTTTTATCGTGTTAATGTTTTAGTTTTTTCAGCAAGCCATGCTCGGGATTCTTCATCAAGATGAGATGAAAGTTTTGCATACACTTTCTTGTGATAATTATTTACCCAAGCAATTTCTTCATCTGTCATTATCTGAGTGTCAAAAAGTTTGAGATCAAAAGGAAAGAGAGTTAGTGTCTCGAACTTATAGAATTTACCGAATTCCTGATTTTCAAATGCAGGTACGGTAAGCACAAGATTTTCACAGCGAATACCATATTTGCCTTCAAGGTAGAGTCCGGGCTCGTTTGATGTAATCATACCCGGAGTCATAAAGTAAGGTACTGTGTTGAGGCGGATACTTTGAGGTCCTTCATGCACGTTGAGGAAGTGACCTACGCCGTGTCCTGTGCCGTGGAGATAACTTAATCCGTTTTTCCACAGGAACTGTCTTGCGAGGGCATCAAGTTGGTCACCGCGTGTTTCTTCAGGGAAGATAGCCGTGCCAAGTGCTATATGACCTTTCATCACAAGTGTGAAGTCGCGGCGTTGCTCTGCAGTAGGAGTGCCGAGGCAGATTGTACGAGTGATGTCAGTAGTACCGTCAAGGTATTGAGCACCGGAGTCAATTAGAAGTAGTGAATCGGTTCCTATCACGGCATTGCTTTCTTCATCTGCTTCATAGTGTACGATTGCTCCATGAGGACCGTAACCGGCTATAGTCTCAAAACTTAAGTCAAAATATAGAGGCTGTTTGCTGCGTTCGTCTTGCAAGATGTCTGCTACACACATTTCCGTGAGGCGTTTCCCTTCAGCCATTGCTGCTTCTATTCTGCGGAATGCGTGTACAAGTGCTACACCGTCGCGAACCATTGCGTCATGTGTTCCTTGGATTTCAACTTCATTCTTGCAGGATTTAAGCATTGCAACAGGTGAATTTCCTATTACGGCTTTGTCGCCGAGAAGTTGAAGCACTGCATAGCATGAACGTTCACCGTCGATATATACTTCTTCTTCTTTGACTTCTGAAAGGAATTTTGCTACTTCACTGTACGGCAACACTTTTACGCCTTTTGACTGTAAGTATGCCTTAACGCTGTCATCTACTTTTTCAGGCATTGTGAAGAGGACAGACCCTGTTGAGGACAAGTATAGGAAGCCGGTTGCTACCGGATTGCAGTTTACGTCGTTACAGCGGATATTCAGTGTCCATGCTATTTCGTCAAGGGCTGAAATAAACGCCACTCCAACGCCTGAAGTGCGAGCAAGGACTTCTTTTATCTTGACTGCAGCGTCTTTACCTGCGTATTTAATATCGTATTCGAAAATTTTGTTAAGCGGAAGTGATGGACGGTCTTTCCACAATGTATCCACAACGTCAACTGTTGTGTCAAGTTTTATTCCTGCCGGCTTGAATGTCTTTATCATGGAATTAACTTTATTTATGGAGAACAACCAGCCGTCAACACCTATCACGTTACCGCGAACGAGAACGCTTTTAAGATAGTTTTCTATTGAAGGAGTTGCGGGCAGTCCGTCTTTCATCAGGATTATGCCGGTACCTTCAAGTTGCTGAGTTGCTTGAAGAAAATAGCGTGAGTCTGTCCATAACAGTGCTTCACTGAGTGTGACTACAAGTGTTCCTGCAGAACCGGTAAATCCTGAAAAGTATCTGCGCACTTGCCAGTGTGAAGCAAGGTATTCACTTTGATGAGGGTCAGACTGTGGAATGATTATTGCATTCAGTCCGCGACGTTTAATCTCATTTCTCAGTAATTCAATACGAGATTTTATTTCTTCTTTCATCGCTTTATATTTTTTATTATTCAATATGCAAATGTAATTATTTTTGTCAGATTTATAGCAAATTCAGGTATTATTATTTGCTAATTTGCTATTTCTTTAACTGCGAGAAGTATTTTACACCTTTGAGATAATGTGACAGAATGATGTTTACTTTCATTGGCATTTTATCAAGCAGGTCAACGTCAGGGTGTGAAGTATATTCTTTACGCATTTTGATAAAATCACGATGTGCCTTGAATATTGCTCCCGCATTTTTAAAGTCAAGAGTAGCAACGTATTTAGCCCAAGCAACGGTGTCGATAAGACGGCGTACGAACAGTTTTTTCGAGCGTGTGGAGTCCGGCAGATTTTTGTGCATCATCAGCAGGTTGTTTCTGAAGTTGAGATACGTCTTGCGTGGATTATTGTACGCAAGACTTGCTCCTCCCAGGTGATACACTACACTTGACGTGACTGCCATTATTTTTTTACCTGTCAGAAGTACTCTCCAGCAGAGATCTATTTCCTCCATGTGTGCGAAAAATTTACTGTCAAGTCCGCCTGCACTGAGGTATGCTTCAGTATTGATAGTTAGTGCGGCTCCGGATGCCCAAAATATTTCTATATTGGAATTATATTGCCCTTCATCTTTTTCTACAGTTTCCATTATTCTGCCTCTACAGTAAGGAAAACCGTTTACGTCAATAAATCCGCCGGCTGCACCTGCATGCTCGAAATAGTCACGATTTCTGTCTGAAAGAACTTTAGGCTGAACTGCTGCAACGTCATCATTTTCTTCAAGACATTCATATAGTGGTCTTATCCACCCTCCTGCCGGTGCTACATCGGAATTCAGAAGTACCGTGTATTTGTACCGTGTCTGCTCTATAGCCTTGTTGTATCCTTCTGCAAAACCGTAATTCTCAGGGAATATAATAGTTTTTACTTCACTGAATTCATTTTTTAATACGTTCAGTGAGTCATCGGTAGAACCGTTATCCGCCACTATGACGTCTGCAAGTGTTGAATCTGTGTTTTTAAGTACTTGCGGTAAGTACTTTCTTAGTAAATCTTGTCCGTTCCAATTAAGGATTATTACTGCTATTGGTTTCATTGTCGTCATTTAGTGTTACAGGTATTTTCCACCTTTTGTGAGTCCATAGCCATATATCAGGCTGTGATATGATGTTTTGTTCAAGAATAGAGAAATACTTGTCAGTCAACGTATTTGCTTCGCACTGTGATGCATCATCGGCAAGTTTGCACATTTCTATCTTGTAGTGTCCGCGACTCACTTTTGACATTTTCCAGAAAATTGCGGCTGTCTTGAGGCGGTTCGCAAGAATTTCAGTACCGGAAATGGCTGCCGTTGGGTGATTGAGGAACATCAATACGTGTTTTCCGTCGCCATGGCTTGGCTTTTGGTCCGACATAAACCCTACTATCCACACTTTTTTGTCCCGGTTTATTGTCAGCAAATCGCGCAAAACACTCTTTTTCTTAAAGCAGTGTGCGCCGAAGCGTCCGCGAAGGCGCAACATCAACTCATCGAACCATTTTGAATTCAGCGGACGATATACTTGTCCGAAAATTACTTTGTCATCATTTCTGAATTTGCTATGCAGAGTGACAGACGTTGCCCATTCCCAGTTAAAGCAGTGTGAAAAATATATTACTACGGATTTTCCTTCCTCAATGGCTTTATCCATTGCCTCTACGTTTTCGAACTGCATACGCTCCGCCATTTCCTCATCGGAAATATGTGCAAGTTTCAGCGTTTCGAAAACATAGTCGGCGAAATTCCGGTAGAATTTTCGACTGATACTTTTGACTTCCTCTGCAGTGGCGTCAGGAAAGGATTCGGAAATATTTTTCTCCGCCACTTTTCTTCTGTATCGCACTACGTAAAACAGGAGAAAAAATACAATATCTGAAAAAACGTATAGCACCTTTAGAGGCAAACGTGCTATTCCGTAAATTATATAATCGCCTGTTATGGTGAAAATTTTACTCATCTTACGATTTCTCCCTTCATTTCTTCACCGTCATTTATAGTCTCGATAATGCGTACGGGAAGAATGTGATTATCTATTTCTGAAGCATCGGTATCAGGAATCACAACCTTGAGATAATTGTCCGTAAAGCCGTTTACAGGGTGTCCTTTCCTGTTATGCTCGATAAGTACCGGGCGAACAGTCCCCTCGAATTGACGACTGAAATCAAGTAATTTTTTTTCGGACAATGCAAGCATTATCCGTGTTCTCTTATGCTTTTCCTCCGGACTTACCACATAGTCAATGTTAAGTGCTTTTGTTCCCGGACGTTCCGAGTAAGTGAACACGTGAAGGCGTGATATTGGTAACGACTCTATAAAGCGACGTGAATTTTCAAATTCCTCATCTGTCTCACCGCGAGCACCAACTATCAAATCTACGCCTATGAATGCGTCCGGCATCACTTTCTTGATCGTTTCCATCTTGTGGCGGAACAATTCCGTGTCGTAATGTCGGTGCATAAGTTTTAACACTGCATCGCTGCCACTCTGGAGTGGTACATGGAAATGTGGCATAAATCTCTTTGACTTCGCCACAAACTCTATTATTTCATCTGTCAGCAGGTTCGGCTCTATAGATGATATGCGGTAACGCTCTATCCCTTCCACTTCGTCAAGTGCCTTAACAAGGTCAAAAAACGTTTCATCAGTTCGTTTTCCGAAATCACCGATGTTAACACCGGTGATAACAATCTCTTTACCACCTTCTTTTGCCACTTTCTCTGCTTGTTCCACTATCTGGGCTACTGTGCCGCTGCGGCTGCGTCCGCGAGCCATAGGGATAGTGCAGTAAGTACACCAATAGTCGCACCCGTCTTGTACTTTCAGAAAGTAACGTGTGCGGTCTCCTCGAGAACATGACGGAGAAAACTCTCGTATATCACGAGTAGGAGTAACGTAGGTCGTTGTTTCCTTATTTTGAAGCCAGTTGTCAAGGAATTCCGTAAGAATGAGTTTTTTATCGTTACCCGCAACAATATCAACTCCGTCTATTGCCGCTATTTCATCACTTTTAAGCTGAGCATAGCAGCCTGTGACGATAATTGTGGCATCAGGATATTTCTTTGCGAACGAACGAATCTGTTGACGACATTTTTTGTCTGCCACTTCCGTCACGCTGCAAGTGTTTACTACTATTATATCCGGCTTTTCACCTGTAGAAACTCTTCTTATTCCTTTTTCCGCAAATAGTTTTGCAATAGTGGAAGTTTCCGAGAAATTCAGTTTACAGCCGAATGTATGGAAAAGAGCTTTCTTATTACTGAAAATATTATTATCTATCATTTAGTAAAAGTGTCATATTCTGTAAGTTGTGCAAAGTTACGCAATAATTATGAGACAGTGCCTCAGATTTTTAATTATTGTTACTCGGTAACATCGTTCTTTCATTTAAAATCTATAGTAGAGTGGGTAAAAAGACAACATCTTAAAGGAAAATGGAGACTTTCGGCTGTAAGTAACTCAGGATAAGCACGCAGTGCGTCACCTGAGACTGTTACTGACGAAGATAACACCAAGGAGGAGCCTCGGCGAGGCTCGGCTGTAAGAAACACCGTATAAGCACGAAGTGCGCCATGCGGTGACAGACAAGTTCTCTTCCCATCCGCACCTCGTAGAGCGTGCGGTCTGTCTAAGTTCCCGATGCTGTACGTCATCAAATAAAGTTGGAGAC
>JALEMF010000106.1 GCA_022768005.1 Bacteroidales bacterium
TGATGACTTCTTAGAAAATTGAATAAACTATTACCAATTTACTTGTGCTAAAAAGCGCCAATTCTTAGTTTTTAACATCAAAAATGAAGGTTACGACTATGAAATCGTTGAGTATTAAAGCATTCTGCACGCTTTTTCTAATCGTATTCGCCACAGAAACCGTTTATGCAAATAATAATGACACTATCAGGACGTGGGATTGGGAAAAGCGTACTGATTGGAAATACGATGGCTGGGAAAGACTGAAACCGAAAAATCTGAAAATGCAATACGCCGGCGGTATGGGTTTCTTATCCACGGGTGTGGGCTGGGAATACGGCAAGAGCGGTCAATGGAACACAGACGTATTACTGGGCTTTATCCCGCGCGCTTACGCCGACAAGTTCAGGATTACATTCACGTTAAAACAGACTTACAGCCCGTGGCATTGGTATTTCAAGCCGCAATTCTCTTACGAGCCCTTTGCCTGCGGACTATACGTAAACACTATCTGGGGTGAAGAATTCTGGGAAAAAGAACCGGGTAAATATCCAAACAACTATTATAATTTCAGCACTAAACTGCGCATCAACGTATTTTTAGGACAAAGCATCACTTACTATCCTCGCAGTGATAAATGGCGAGCCATATCCTTCTTCTACGAACTCGGCACTAACGAACTGTACGTAATATCCAAGGTAACAAACAAGTCACTGCACTGGGGCGACATTCTACGCCTCTCCTTCGGCATCAAAGTCCAGATTTACAGTCCGCATAAGAAATAAGAAGAGAAATTAGTTTTTATCACTTATTAGCTTTGAGATAATCTTCGAGAGTAAAGTCGGTTTTATAGTTTTTTACACCGGGAGCGCGGTCGGAAATGACAGTAATATTTTTGAGAGTACCTGTTGATGTAACTTCATTGATAAACCGGAGAATTTCTTCGCGATTATCATTCATAGGCTTAACGCAAACGTTGTGGCTGAATCCCATAACAGTGTGGAAAACGTGAGGAATATCCTTTTCATTCAGTGCATCACTAATATGTTTGGATCCCCAAAGTCCAATATTATTCACCACGGCTTTATCGTACGGCACAACGGAGTCCGCATCACCGTGAAACAGCATAAGCGGACAGGTATTATCGGTCCACACCGGTTCTCCGACAGCACAAACAGCTCCTGCAAATGAAACTACACCTGCATAGTTCAATCCGTCAGGAAATACTCCTGTCAATCCGCCGTTGGACAACACATTTTCTGCCTGAAGCACCGTAATAGCCCCTGCACTTGAGCCGCAAAGGACTATTTTACCGGGATTGACACCCCACTGCTCACTATTCGCCATCACATACCCCGTAGCCTTGTAAAGGTCTGTTACAGCAGTGGTAATAGCCTCTTGAAGTCCAGCTACGAATCCCGGTATCGTAGCCAACTGTGATGCCGGAACTTTACCGAGAGTGGTACGATAATCAATAGAAACTACATTAATGCCGTTTTCAGCCAAATAATAGAAGAATGGTATATATTCCTTATTATCACGTTCACCGCCCTTAAAACTGCCTCCAAATGCGAAAATAAGGGTATTCTCGGAGTGGCTTTCCGTCAAGCAATACCTATCAAGGCGTAAAGTATCACTATTCTCAATGCTGTAAACGAGTGTCTGTTTTTCCACTTTATTTTCTGCAAACACAGTAACACACGCAACGATTGCTATCATTGCAACAACAAGTCTCGGATTTTTCATAAAAATTCTATTTATACAAATTATGCTTAATGATATAATTTCTCACTCCTTGCGGCACGAAAAACATCGGGTCTCCGCCGGAGGCTATAAGGTTTCTGATAAATGTGGAAGATATGTCAAACATCGGAGCACGAGAAAACTTCACCCTTTCCGTATTTTCCGGTACAGTTACATAGCCCGGACGAGGATACACCAGTACACCGTAATCTTGGATTATCTCCTCGCTGCTTCGCCACTTATCAAATATCTCCCAATTATCCGCACCGATAATGAGGGTAAAGTCCGTGTCAGTAAACTTCTGTGATAAATACCGCAACGTATTTATAGTGTATGACGGTCGGGGCAACGATAGTTCGACATCTGAAGCTTCGAGGAAATCAATGCCTTCACAAGCGATTTTCAGCATCTCAAACCTGACGTCATCAGGCAAGAGTGCCGCCGGATTTTCTTTCAGAGGATTTAACGGCGACAGGACGAGCATCACACTGTCAAGGTAATACTCCTGTCTTATGTAGTTGGCAAGCATAAGATGACCTATATGGACAGGATTGAAAGAACCTCCCATTATTGCCACCTTGCGTCTCATTTTGCTATAAAATCTTTAATAATTTTTTCCACTTCGTCAACGGCTGTTTCCAAGTTGTCATTGACAACAGTGTAATCGTATTCTCCGGCAAAAGAAATCTCGTACTCAGCCTTCTCCACACGCTGTTTTATGACTTCAGGGCTGTCAGTGCCGCGATTTATAAGCCTTTCTTTAAGCGCCTGAACAGATGGAGGCATGATGAAGATGGTAACAGCAGTGTCACCGAAAAGTTTTTTGACATTAATACCACCTTTGACATCAATATCGAGAACAACGTTTTTACCGTTTTCAATAGTTCTGACAATTTCGCTTTTGAGCGTGCCGTAAAATCTGCCGGGATAAACCTCTTCGAACTCTACAAATTCGTTTGCAGCGACTTTCGCAAGAAAGTCATCAGTGGAGAGAAAATAATAGTTTACACCATCTGTTTCACCTTTTCTTGGCAGCCTGTTCGTAGCGGAAACGGAGAATTGAAGTTCAACGTTTCCACGATCCATAATTTCACCGATAATAGTGGATTTTCCGCAGCCTGACGGTGCTGAAATTATTATAATTTTTCCTTTCATGGCTTAATGGTTGAAATGATTACATTACGTTCAGAACCTGTTCCTTGATTTGTTCAAGTTCGTCCTTCATTTTGACGACGATTTTTTGCATTTCGGCGTGATTGCTCTTGCTGCCGAGAGTGTTTATCTCACGTCCCATTTCCTGAGAAATAAATCCGAGTTTTTTACCTTGCCCTCTACCGCTCTCCATAGTTTCAAAGAAATAATCGATGTGCTGAGCGAGTCTCTGTTTTTCTTCATTGATATCAAGTTTCTCAATGTAGAAAATCATTTCCTGTTCAAGACGAGCCTTGTCGTATTCAGCAGAAGGGATTCTTGAGAGGTTTTCTTCAATACGAGCGCGAATCTTGGTGATACGTTCATTTTCGTACTGAGGAACTTCAGCAAGCAAATCTTTGATTTTATTAAGGCGTACAGCAAAGAAGTCTTCAAGTTTACGTCCTTCCTTACGGCGGAATTGCATAAGCTCCGCAACTGCATCATGGACGGCAGTCATAAGCGCATTCGTTTCCTCGTCAGACGGAGTGGTAATAGAGTCGGATTTCATCACATCAGGGAAACGAAGAAGTGTAGAGTACCAATCAACCGGAAGCGGTATTAAGAGTCGCTGTGACATTTCTTCAATTTGACGCTTGTACGAAGCAAGTAAATCAAGATTTAAAGCAACAGGGGTTTCACAACCAATAGATTCCACAAAAACAGATAAATCCACTTTTCCGCGTTCAAGCTGTGATGCGATGTGAGCACGCATATCCAGTTCTTTATCACGGTAAGGTGTAGGTATTCGAGAAGACAAATCAAGCTGCTTGGAATTAAGCGACTTAATCTCAACTGTAAATTTCTTTGTAGATGTTTCGGCTATAGCTTTTCCGAAACCGGTCATTGATAATAACATCGTATACTTTTTTAAACGTGAACTTTTTTAAGATTATGCGAAAGTACAATTTTTTTTTTACATATCGGTAATCGGCTGCAATATATTAACGAAAAAATGGCTGCACCGCATTGTCGGCACAGCCATTTTCATGATTAGGAATGAAGTATAATTTTATTTATTATCTTGTGATTCTTCAACCTTAGTGAAACCTACTACTTCAACTTCGAAGATAAGCATTTCGTTAGACTTGATACCTGCGTAAGGTTGACCTTGTGGACCATAACCGAGGTTACCGGGAACGTAAAGTGTAGCTTTACCGCCTTTAGCAAGGAGTTTAAGACCTTCTGCAAATCCCGGAACTACACCGTTAACGTTGAATTTAACAGCTTCACCGTTTGAATTGTCAAATTCTGAACCATCAATGTGTTTACCTACGTACTTAACTTCCACTTCGCAGTTGTCACTTACTTTTTCACCTTCACCTGCAGCGATAATCTTGTAAGAAAGACCTGATGCAGTAGTTTGAATATCCTTATCTGCTTGTTTCTGCTTAGCAACGAATTTTTCACCTTCAGCGAGGTTCTTTTGTGCTTCAGCTTCAGCCTTTGCTTGCTCTGCAGCTTGGATTTTTTGTTGAAGTTTAGCATTGAGTTCCTGGAACTGCATATAAACTTCCTGCACGTTAATTGTAGTGTCTCTATATGCTTTAACAACGTCAGATGCAATAGATTTAGGATTAACCTTCACACCGTTTTTACCCCATTGGTTAGCTTGGTAAACAGTCTGAATACCGATTGAATAACCGATCATATATGAAACGTTTGCAGTGTCAAGACCGGCTGCAGCCTCAAAACCTTTAAGGAATTCGTCTTCGTTAAAACTGTCACCGAATTGAGCCTTCATTTGAGGAGTCTGCATTCTGAGTTGTGCACCTTGGAACTGTGCGAAAGAAGTAGCCAAAGAATCTGCGAATGCAGCGTCTTCAGAAGAAGCTGCACCATCTTTACAACTTGATACTCCGAGCATCATTGCTGCTGCTGAAAGAGCCATTAAAAACTTTTTCATTTTACTTTTAAGTTTTGAAAATGTTATGTTATTAGTTAATTTATTTCACGATTTCAAGAAGTTCCACTTCAAAAATCAATGTAGCGTTAGGACCGATTACATTACCTGCGCCGTTTTGACCGTAAGCGAGGTCAGAAGGAATGTAAAGACGCCATTTGGAACCTGCGTTCATCATCTGCAAGGCTTCCACCCAACCCGGGATAACTTGTGTCACGCCGAATACGGCAGGTTCACCTCTTTGTACAGAGCTGTCAAAGACAGTGCCGTCGATAAGCGTACCTGTGTAGTGAACTTTTACAGTATCGCTTGCAGTAGGGATATCACCGTTACCTTCAGTCAAAACTTCGTATTGAAGTCCTGATGCTGTAACTTTTACTTCGTCACGCTTGGCATTCTCTTCAAGGAATTTTTTACCGGCTTCGGCATTAACCTTAGCCATTTCAGCCATAGCTTGATTTTGCTTTTCCTGAAGTTGAGTAAAGAACACTTGTATTACTTGCTTAGCTTCATCGTAAGACATTTTCGGAGCAGCGCCATCGTACACGGCAGCGACACCGTCAGCAAAATCTTTTGTGCTGAGTGTAGGGATTCCGGAACTTTTGAAGTTGTTCCCCATACTCAAGCCTAAAGCGTAACTGAGACGGTCAAATTGATTGTTTTCTTTATTTTCCATTAATTATAAGGTGTTATTTCCTAAAATTCACGCAAAGTTAGCACATTTGTTTTATTGCTCAATACATTTTTCCACAAAAAATGCTAATCCGCAAATTTTTCGTACAAAAAATATTAATTTAATCTATTGTCATTCAGCAGATTCCTGATTTTCAAGGCGATGCAGAGTGTCATAAATAACTTGTGCCTTGACTCTCCCGCAGATTATCGCAATCTGGTCCACTGTAGCCTCACGAATCTTTTTAAGACTGTGAAAATGACGTAAAAGTTTGTCACGAGTGGCGGACCCTACCCCTTCAATAGAATCTAATTCACTGATAATCTGCGACTTGCTTCGGCGATTTCTATGATGAGTAATACCGAATCTATGTGCTTCATCTCTAAGGTGTTGCACGATACGCAGAGTTTCGGAGTTTTTGTTTATGTACAGAGGAAAACTATCACCGGGGAAATAAATTTCTTCAAGACGCTTGGCGATACCCACGATAGCGATTTTTCCTCGGAGTCCTATTTCATCGAGAGCTTCGACTGCGGCACTGAGCTGTCCTTTACCACCATCTACGATTATCAACTGCGGCAATTCCTGTCCTTCCTGCATCAAACGTGTATAACGCCTCGTAAGCACTTCCTTCATGGAAGCAAAGTCGTCAGGACCAACAACGGTCTTGATGTTGAAATGGCGGTAATCCTTCTTAGACGGTTTCCCGTCACGGAATACTACGCAAGACGCAACAGGGTTTGTACCCTGAATATTTGAGTTATCAAAACACTCAATGTGACGCGGCAATTCCGACATACGGAAATCGTCCTGCATCTGCTTCAGAACCCTATTCGTGCGCTTTTCAGGGTCTCTCTTTTCTACTATTTTGACAACTTCAACACGTTTCTGAAGTGCATTCTTTTCAGACACTTCAAGCAAGTGTAATTTATCGCCTCGCTGAGGAATGATAAAATTGACGTTCTCAAATTCCGTATCGGGAATTGTTCTGACCACCACTTCACGAAATTTTACGCCTAAAGAACTTTGTATTTCATTCATTGCCAACGACAGGAGTTCTTCAGCCGGTTCATCAAGGCGACGTTTGTATTGAAGCGTAACACTCTTGACTACTACACCGTCCCGAACATGGAGATAATTAACATAGAAATCCGAAACATTATCATCGTAGCCGAATACGTCAATGTCACCGATTGTCTGACTGACAATAACGCTCTTTGACTGATAACGCTCCATAATCTTATATTTATCCTTTAGTGCTTGCGCTTCCTCAAATTTCAGTTCTGAGGCAAGGCGCATCATCTCTGTTTTCAGATACTCCATCAAACTGCGAGTCTCACCTCTTAGAATCTGTCGTACAGCCTCGATATACTGAAAATAATCTGTCTGTGAAATAAGTCCTGTACAACAACCTTTACAGCGACCCAAATGGTACTCAAGGCATAGTCTCCCCTTTCCTTTCTTTAAAAAATCCGGGGTGATGGCATGGCGGCACGTACGAAGCGGATACAGTTCTTTGATTAGATTAATCACCGTCTTTGCCACAGCCGCATCAGTGTAAGGTCCATAGTACTTACTACCGTCTTTGATAGTCTGCCGAGTGATAAATACACGAGGAAAATATTCGTTCGTGACAACGATGAAAGGATAAGACTTATCATCTTTAAGCAGCACATTATAGTGAGGCTGATACTCCTTGATAAGTGAGCTTTCAAGATTAAGCGCATCTTGCTCCGTGGGCACCACGATATAATTCATATCTGCGATAGCCTTAACAAGAAGATTAGTGCGAAGGACGTCATGGTCACGGTTAAAATACGAAGAGACTCTGCGCTTAAGGTTCTTAGCCTTACCCACATAAATTATCGTACCCTCGGCATTGTAGTAAATATACACGCCGGGGGTATCGGGTAAAAGAGAAATTTTATCTCTTAAATCTTGTGATTTATAGTCTAAGTATCGACTCAAAATCAGTATTTGATAAGTGAAGTTACTTCAACTTCTTCAGGAAGGATATCACGACCTTTTAGAGCAGTAAGCTCAATAATGAAGTTGATGTAAATTTTCTTCGGGTTAAGGCTCTTTACAAGATTGTAAGCAGCAAGCATAGTACCGCCTGTAGCGAGGACATCATCGTGAAGGACTACGACATCGTTTTCAGTGATTGCATCACGATGAATTTCAATAGTGTCAGTACCGTACTCTTTTTCGTAAGAAGCAGAGATAGTGTCAGCAGGCAATTTACCCGGTTTACGAACAGGAACAAAACCAGCACCGAGTTCGAATGCAAGAATAGAACCGCCGATAAAACCGCGAGACTCGATACCAACGACTTTGGTAACGCCTTTATCACGGTAAAGTTGAGAAAGGTCCCAACCGATGATGTGCAAAGCACGAGGGTCTTTGAAAACCGTTGTCAAATCTTTGAAGATGATTCCTTTCTGAGGGAAATCGACAACATCGCGAATTTTTGATTTAATGTATTCCATTTGTTTGTTTAGTGTTATGTAATTATTTGATATTTCGTAATTTATAATTGTTCCACGTGAAACAATTTATCTGCCGAGCATCAGGAGAAGGATATTAATGTCAGCAGGAGAAACGCCGGGTATTCTGGAGGCCTGAGCAATAGTTACAGGCTTTAATTTTTCAAGTTTTTGTCTTGCTTCTGTGGACAATGAAGAAATAGAAGCATAGTCAAACTTCTCACTCAACTTAATATCTTCAAGGCGGCGAATTTTATCAGCAACGAGTTTTTCTCTTGCAATATACCCGTCGTATTTCATCAAAATTTCTGCTGCTTCAATGATTTCATCTCGTCTATTCTCTTCAATAGTTTTAAACAATTCTTTCAGTGGAGCAATAAGTTCCGCAAGGATAATGAGAGTAAGCTGCGGACGCAGGACAAGGTCAATAAGTTTAACACCCTGTTTTAAAGTCTGCAAGCCGAGTAATTCAAGTTTTGGATTAATAATTGATGCTTTAACCGAAAAGTCCTTACAGAAGTCAATAATCTTATCACGCTGCTCACGCTTTGCAAGCATGAGTTTATATCTTTCTTCAGTAGCAAGACCGATTTTATAAGATTTCTCGGTAAGTCTCATATCTGCATCATCTTGACGAAGAAGAATTCGATATTCAGCACGGGAAGTAAACATACGGTAAGGTTCATCTACTCCTTTCGTTACGAGATCATCTATAAGGACACCAATATATGCTTCGTCACGAGCAAGAACAAATGGTTCACCGCCTGATACTGTTTGGTGAGCATTAATACCTGCAATAATACCCTGTCCCGCCGCTTCCTCATAGCCAGTAGTGCCATTAACCTGACCTGCAAAGAAAAGTCCTTTCACAAGTTTTGTTTCAAGCGTATGGCGAAGCTGAGTGGGATCAAAGAAATCATACTCGATAGCATAGCCGGGGCGATAAATCTGAACATTCTTAAATGCCGGGATAGTCTGTAAAGCGTTCACCTGGACATCAAGAGGTAGAGAAGAAGAAAAACCGTTAAGGTAATATTCCTGAGTATCAAGTCCTTCGGGTTCAAGGAAAAGTTGGTGCTCCGTCTTATCCGCAAAAGTAACTATTTTAGTTTCAATGCTCGGACAATAACGCGGTCCAATACTCTTTATTTGACCATTGAAAAGCGGAGAATCAGGAAGTCCCGCGCGGAGGATATCGTGAGTTTTCTCTGACGTATAAACCGTAAAACACTGTTTCTGAGGGAGTTTGCGAGAAACAGACGGAAGATAAGAGAACTTGTGAAAATCATTATCTCCATCTTGAGGAGTAGTCTGTGAAAAATCGACACTCCTTGCGTCAATACGGACAGGCGTGCCCGTTTTCATACGGTCAGTAATAAAACCGAGGTCACGAAGTTGTTCGGTAATACCGTAAGAAGCCGGCTCGGAAATTCGCCCACCCCTAACCTGTGTTCTACCTATGTGGATAAGACCGTTAAGGAATGTACCTGCAGTAAGGACAACCGCCTTAGCCTTAAAGGTAACGCCGAGTGAAGTTTTAACGCCTTTTACAGCGCCATCTTGCACAATCAACTGATTAACAGAGTCTTGCCACATTGAAAGATTAGGCGTATTCTCAAGGATATGTCTCCAAAGGAGACTGAATTTAACTCTATCGCTCTGAGAACGTGGACTCCACATAGCAGCACCCTTTGAACGATTTAGCATACGAAATTGGATTGCAGTCTCATCAGTGACAATACCCATTTGACCGCCGAGAGCATCTATCTCTCTGACAATCTGACCTTTAGCAATACCACCAACAGCAGGATTACAACTCATCTGCGCAATCTTGTTCATATCCATAGTGATAAGCAAAGTATCACTACCAAGATTTGCAGCAGCAGCGGCAGCCTCACAGCCGGCGTGACCGGCACCAATAACAATAATATCGTAACTAAATTTCATTCTTAAGTACCTTATTGAAATAAATATCAAGTGCTGAATTTTCGTGAGCCTCCATTATTTCTCGTTCACCCGGACCTTTATCGTTAATACCACAAAGATGAAGCACACCATGAATAATAACTCTCAATAGTTCCGTATCGTAATCAGCACCAACCATAACGGCATTAGAAGCAACAGTGTCAAGTGAAATATAGATATCCCCTCTTAACAATTTGCCGCGAGTATAATCAAACGTAATAACGTCAGTAAAATAATCGTGGTTCAAAAACTTCTTATTGACTTCAAGGATTTTACTGTCGTCACAAAAAATATACGTCAACTCGTGAGCCAATTTACTATGTGATACAGCAACCAGTTCTATCCAGCGTGACACTTTTTCAAAATCAAGATTCGGCATTGCCACGCCATCATTTATCCATTGTACAGATAACGCCATTAGGTATTAAAGTGTTTTAACTCGCAAAAATACAAATTTATTATGAGTTTGGCAATAGTCTGAAGAAATTAAACAAATTTTGACGAAAAAGCCGAAAAAAATCCGTAGTTTTGGAGCAAAAATAAATAAATGTGAAAATCCGGATTTTTCTCAAACAAAAAAACAAACAAGGAAATATAGGTTTTAAACACTGAAATACAGTCACTTAAGCATCTAATTAACCATTTGAGAATTAAAAATTCCGAAGCATCTCGATAATTCACACGAAAAAAATTACAAAAATTGACAAAAAAATGACAGAAAATTGGATTAACGAACTATACTCAAAAGGAAATCCGGAAAAAGCAAAAATCCTGAGTTCTTTTTTCAAAACAGGAAAAGGCGAGTACGGAGAGGGTGACGTGTTCATCGGAGTAACCGTGCCGGACAATAGAGCCATTGCGAAAAAATATTATGATTCAACTTTCAGTGACATCTCGGAGATGATGAAAAATCAAATTCATGAAATACGCCTTTCCGCCCTTCTCGCACTGGTAATAAAATTTAAAAAGAAGAAAAGTGAAAGAGAAGAAATCTTAAAATTTTATATTGACAACTGTTCCACTTGCAACAACTGGGACTTGGTAGATTTGTCCGCACCATACATTCTCGGAGAATATATGGTAAACAATCCAATGCCGGAACTATTAGAGAAACTGAGCGAAAGTGAAAATTTTTGGAAACAAAGAATAGCAATCGTATCAACGCTTACTCTCATTCGTCATGGCAGATTTACAGAAACACTGAAATTGGCAGAAAAATATCTAAGTCATAAAGAACCGCTTATCCATAAAGCAACAGGGTGGACACTAAGAGAGATAGGAAAGAAAGACATAGACACACTGAGGGCTTTTCTTGATAAATTCACTTCAATAATGCCAAGAACCGCACTCCGATACGCTATTGAACGACTTGAGAAAGAGGAAAAAGCAAAATATATGGCTATCAAAAGAAAATAAATAGTATATTTGCAAATAAATAAAAGATACTGCGTAATGACACAAATCTCTGCACTAATCATATCTCGCAATGAAGAGCATAAAATCAAGCAATGCCTCGATTCACTGGAAGGCATTGCCGATGAGATAATTGTAGTTGACTCGTACTCTACGGATAACACTGTAAAGATTTGTGAGGAAGCCGGTTGCAAAGTTGTGCAACGTGCATTTCCCGGATACGGCGCACAAAGACAATACGCCACTTCGCTTGCCACACACAGATATATCCTGTCAATAGATGCCGATGAAGTACTGTCCCCCGCCCTGCGAACGTCACTAAAAAAGCTGAAAAACGAAGGACTTACGCATAGAGTGTATTCTTTCACAAGAATGAACTTCTACTGCGAAGAACCGATCCGGCACTGTGGCTGGTACCCCGACATTCAGATAAGGCTCTTTGACAAGCGTTATGCCACATGGGACCTAAGTGATGTATTTGAAAAAGTGATATTTCCGGGCACACTTCGTCCTGAAAAAATTGACGGAGATATACTACACTATCGATGCAGCACACCGGAAGAATACCACCACACTATTGTAAGCCATGCCATAATTGAAGGCAGAGTGCTTGCAAACAAACTTGACAAAGTAGGCTTGATAACTCCGTGGCTTAAAAGTATCAAAGCATTCGCAAACTGCTATTTCAAAAAATACGGATTCCTTGACGGAAACGAAGGCTTTGCTATCAGCAAAGAGGAATACTTGGCTACAATGGAAGCATATAAACTCGCAAGAAAAATATTAAACAAGAACCATGACTCGGACTGTTAAATGCCACGCAGATAAATACAAAGACCTTATTGAAAATATTACTCAAAACGGCATTCCACAATCCGCACAAATTATTTACAGCGGACGTAATAACGTATATACTCTGACTGCAGACGACGGCACCGTCATCAATATAAAATCTTTTCACAAGCCTAAATTCCCTAATAACTATATCTATACTAATTTCCGCCCAAGCAAAGCGGAAAGATCCTATTTACACGCCAAAAGATTACTTAGTATGGGAATATTAACACCTGAGCCATTCGGCTGGGGAGAAGTAAAAGAGGGAGGAGAACTGAAGGAAAGTTATTACTTCTGCAGACAAGTCCCGTTTCAAAACGTAAGAAACTGGCAAGATATTCCTGACTATGAATTGATGCTTAAGGCACTCGGAAAAGATATAGTCAAATTCTTCAAAAACGGCGTGCTACACAAAGATTTCACAGCCGGGAACATACTGTTTGAGTCTATCGGTGAGGGTAACTATAATTTCTACTATATTGATTTAAACAGAATGGATTTCAATGTTCATTCTCACTGCAAACTGATGAGTATGTTCCGCGGTATTCACCCGGAAAAAGAGCAAGTTGCGAAACTCGCCGAATACTTTGCAAAAGCAGCTAATTTAGATGCCGAAAAAACAGTTCGCGAGGCACTGCACCAAGTAGATGTGCTGATTAAAACCAAGCGGAGACATAATGCACTGAAAAAGTTGTTCAAGTAATTCATAATTCTGAATGTATAATTATACTGATATTATGAAAGAAAAAAGACAATGAATTGCATTTTTATTCGTTTTCAAAACTTAATACAGCAAAATAATGTTAATTTTCGCGAGTTTTTCTGCATATTTTTTTATTAAAAAGATAATGGTGCATAACTTTGCTGAAAACAAAGAAAAAATATTAATAACAAACAAAACTTATACATTATGCAGGACTCAAAAAAATTTATCCTCCGCGAAGAAGACATACCTACAGCATGGTACAACGTACTAACGGATATGCCTAAAAAACCGGAACCAATAATACACCCGGCTACTCATCAACCACTAAAGGCAGAAGATTTATACCCTATTTTTGCAGAAGAACTCGCAAAGCAGGAAATGAATACTACAGACAGATGGATTGAAATACCGGAAGAAGTACGAGATGTGTATAAGATTTGGCGTCCTACCCCACTCGTACGTGCCACAGGTCTTGAAAAAGCACTTGACACACCTGCTAAAATATATTTCAAGAATGAAAGTGTAAGCCCTGTAGGTTCTCACAAACTGAACTCTGCAATTCCACAAGCATACTACTGTAAAAAACAAGGGATAACAAACATCACTACTGAGACAGGTGCAGGACAATGGGGAGCAGCGCTTTCATTTGCCGCCAAACACTTCGGACTTGAGCTTGCCGTATATATGGTAAAAATCAGTTATAACCAAAAGCCGTACCGCCGCTCTATAATGCAGACTTACGGTGCTGAAGTAATTGCATCTCCAAGTATGTCAACAAAGGCTGGCAGAAAAATAATAACGGAAAATCCGAATTATCAAGGCTCTCTGGGTACAGCAATTTCTGAAGCCATAGAACTTGCCACAACAACCCCTAACTGCCGCTATACACTTGGTTCAGTGCTAAATCACGTAGCATTACACCAAAC
>JALEMF010000107.1 GCA_022768005.1 Bacteroidales bacterium
GCTTCAATAGCTCAGTTGGTTAGAGCACCTGACTGTTAATCAGGGGGTCGTTGGTTCAAGCCCATCTTGAAGCGCAAAAAGTCCTACTTGCGAAAGTTGGACTTTTTTGCATTATATACCTTATATTTTTATTGCAGCAATTTATTAAAAAATTTGCCAATCTCGACCTTTATTTTTACATTTGTAAAAACTAACATAAACAACGGATTTTGAACTGCTTGTTGCGCATATCGCTCCTTTTTTCCTTTTTGTCGGCACACCTTTTTTCTCTCGGTGTTACGACAAGTGAAAATTATGTAATTAACAAACACCGTATAAGCACGTAGTGCGCCATGCGGTGACAGGATAGCCGCCACCACCACTCGCACATCGGAGATGTGCGTTCTGTAATAAAATCAAGCTCGATTAAAAAATCATCAAAATACAACGAAAATGCCTATATTTGCAATATATTCGATTATGATACAGCACAGTACATAGACATTCTTGAGAAATGGAGATACGAAAAAGTCATCAAAGTAATCCCAGGCATACGCACTTGACCGTCTACTGGAATAAGCAATTTTACTTTTTGAGAGATTTCTTTGAAATAGCTATCGCTGCGAAAGTGTAGATTCCAAGAACTATAAGAAGCAATGTCTGCGAACCAAGTACGAGGTTCGCAAAAGCAGCAGCATTAAGGTTAAACGCAGCAGCATCTGCTCCTGCAGGCATATAGATTGTCATACCGAATATTATTGCCAACTGCCATGGACCGATACCACCGTTTGACGGAATTCCCATCGCTATACTTGACAGTGTGAAGCACACGAGCGCCACTATTATTCCATGTTCCGCAAGAAGACTTGTTGTAATAGGAAAAGCATAGAATGCAACATACAACTGCGTAAAATAGCAGCCCCATATCATAATGGTCAGGACAAGCCAACGCCCCTTCCCTTTCATAGTCAAAATAGCGGAAAAACCTGTCCAAAGATTTTTAAGCGTATCCTTAATCTTTACCACAAACTTATTATCCGTCTTGCGAGTAAAGAAACACACCGTGAATGCTATGACCGCTACGAGTCCTACCCATAACCAAGGTGACGTGACAAGAGCCATAATCTTATTATATCCGTCAGGATACTTTTGCACAAAACTGATTATGCCGGAAGATGCCAAAAGGAATGTGACAAGGGTGAGAAGCGCCACAGTCACCGTATCCGCAAGGCGGTCTGCAACCATAGAGCCGAAAATAGTGGTAAAAGGACGATTTTCTCGTTGTGCTATATAACCTGTACGCCACACCTCACCAAGGCGCGGAAAAACCAGATTAACAGCGTAAGTACCGAATATACTGTAAATCAAGTGTTTCAAAGGAGCATGACAGTCTATTGCATCAAGCTGTATTCTCCAACGCATAGCACGGAAGATATGAGAAAAAATACTTATCAGCATAGCCAATCCTATCCAGCGGAAATCACAGTCACGCTTGATTATCGCCACCATTTCCTTAAAATCAATCCCGGTGAAAAGCACATAGCAAAGACCAACAGTAATTATCAATGGCACTACAACCTTCATCACCATTGACATAACTGAGGTTTTCTTTATATTTTGTTCAGAATCAGACATATTAAATAGCTCATTATTTTTTGCGCGACAAAGGTAACGCTTTTTTTTCATATAGAGCAGGGATTGAAACAAAAGTTAACACAATAAGCAATACAAATACACGGCTCTTTCATTAAAAAATATACAGTACAGCAAGTGTCTCGGTTATAAGAAACCCCGGTTTAGCACAGTATGCGCCAACCGGGGTGTAATTAATAATAGAAGTTCGTATTGTACTGCTAACGTATCAGTCAACTTTGTCAAGTGTGTGACCCATACGTTCTTTCTTAGTGTGCATATAGAACATATTGTACTTGTTCGGTTCTATTTCGATAGGTACGTTTTCTACAATCTGTATTCCGTATGCTTCAAGTCCTATGCGTTTTACGGGATTGTTTGTCATCAGTCTCATTTTTTCAACACCGAGTGCGCGGAGTATTTGTGCGCCAACGCCGTAGTCACGCTCATCAGCCTTATGACCTAAGTGGATATTAGCTTCCACGGTGTCAAGTCCTTGTTCTTGGAGTTTGTAAGCCTTGATTTTTTCCATAAGTCCTATTCCGCGTCCTTCCTGATTGAGGTAAAGGACGAGTCCGCGTCCTTCATCTTCAATCATTCGCATAGCCTTGTGGAGCTGTTCTCCGCAGTCACATCTTTTACTGCCGAAAATGTCACCTGTGGCGCAAGATGAGTGAACTCGAACGAGCACCGGTTTGCCATCTGCGATATCGCCTTTTATGAGTGCAATATGTTCAAGTCCGTTGTTTGTCTGGCGGAAAGGGATAAGGCGGAAATGTCCGTATTCCGTAGGCATATCCACTTCTTCTCCTGCTTCGATAAGTGATTCGGTCTTAAGTCTGTAAGAAATGAGGTCTTGGATAGAAATTAGTTTCATACCCCATTCGTCGGCACGTTCACGCAGCTCCGGAAGTCTTGCCATAGAGCCGTCTTCACTCATTATTTCCATAAGTGCGGCAGCCGGTTGGAGTCCTGCAAGTCTTGCGAGATCCACAGCGGCTTCAGTATGTCCGGCACGTCGGAGAACGCCTGCATCTTGTGCGTATAGCGGGTTGATATGTCCCGGGCGACCGAATGTATCAGGGGTGGATTCGAGGTCAGCGAGTGCTTTAATAGTAGAGCATCTGTCGTGAGCGGAAACGCCTGTTGTGCAGCCTTCGAGTTTATCTACGGTGACAGTGAAAGGAGTGCCGAGAACGGAGGTGTTTACGCTTACTTGTGGATTAAGACCAAGTTGTTCGCTGCGAGATATGGTAATAGGAGCGCAGAGCACGCCACGAGCATGCTTAAGCATAAAGTTTACTTGCTCCGGTGTGATTTTTTCAGCGGCAACAATGATGTCACCTTCGTTTTCGCGGTTTTCATCATCAACCACAATTACCATTTTGCCTTCGCGGAAGTCATTTATTGCTTCTTCAACTGAGTCAAGACGAATAGTATCCATATCTATGTGTAGTTTATTTTTACTTCTTGGAGTTTTTATATATAAGTTCTTCCACTTGACCATTGATTTTAATCACCTTGCTGATTTCTTCAATGAGTTCTTTGCGATATTTTCTGCCGAACCACCACACCGGCAGGCTAATGGGAAGTAACGCCATCATTGCTATTGCGAGGCGACGGTCCGTGGAAGGATTGTATATCCATATATTTTTAAGTACCGGATAGTCTGCTATCTTGTTGATAATCAATTTGTCTTGTGAATTAGAGAAGTATTCTACGTTGTCATCAACTGCATCGGCAAGACTCTCAAGTGCATCTCTATCATAGCCTTTGAGCCAGAATGCGACAAAATTTTGTTTTGCAGTGTGGTGTGAAATAAATTCGTTGCATTTGGCAGTGAGTTCGTGGAGGTGAGCGATGGCAACTTCCGGAACAATGTCGTCCATTACAATTTCTTTCATTTCCACGTGTCGTACTTCGTTGAGTCCCATCAATCTACGGAAACGTGACGGCAATCCTTCAAAGTTAAATACTTCGGCATCGTTGATGGCTTGCTTTGTGAGGAAAATGCCGAGCGGGAGGAGAACGAATGTGCTGAGCCACATACCTTCCCACACGCCCCATTTTCCGTCACGTGCGAATTTATATCCCGTGTTATCTATGATGTAATAAACTATGAAGAGTAATACGGATATTACGAGTGGTGTGCCGAGTCCTCCTTTCTTGATGATAGCTCCGAGTGGTGCTCCGATAAAGAAGAATATCAGGCAGGCAATGGAAAGCGTGAATTTACGGTGCATTTCTATGCCGTGTCGTCGTATAGTCTTGTAGTCGTCAGTGATAACGTAACTGCGGTATTCAAAGTCTTCACGCTGTCTGCGAGCCTTGGCAAGTGCTTGCACGAGAATTGACTTCTGAGTAGATGGTGAACATTTGAGCATCATAGAGTCAATAGGCATAGGTTCGTCAAGTTTTACCGGTTCACGCAGTGTACGTTCCACTTTACCGTTTACGATATGGTTCTGATACTTAGGTAGCGAGAAGTAAGGATAGTCGCGGAGTGCTACACCATAATCGTATCCTATACTGTCAACGTGCGCCGTAACGGAGTCAATGGTCTGCTGCAACTCGGAGATATTTTTACCTACGTATTGGTTACGCATACCGCTTTCGTCCATACGGTTGAAATTATTGTCGAATGCTATCAGAATTTCTTTAAGTGAAAAACTTTCACGTCGGTAAGGTACATTAGCATTTCGTCTTGCTCCCTGGTCTCTGAGGTTTTCGAATTGCTCACCATTGAACAGTCTGAGGTACAGGTGTGTCTTGTCCTCGGTGATACTCATTTTGCCGGAGTCAGCAAGTATAATACGCAGTTTATCGGTATCTCCGCCGCTTGACACATCGTAAATCATCATATTGTAAAGCATACCGGTCTCACGATTCTTTTTCTCCACAAAGATGTTGTAGCCGGGTATTTGGTCATAGAAAACACCTTCAGGGATTTCAAGTTCCGGTGATTTCTGTCGCATGGACAGGAGAAGCGTGTACATTTTCGATTGCGCTATCGGCATTACATTATTTTGAAAGAAGAAAGCGCCTATAGCTATGAGAATGATGAATGCAATAAGCGGTTTCATCACTCTGATGAGTGAAATTCCTGATGCTTTCATTGCTGTCAATTCAAATCTTTCACCGAGATTACCGAATGTCATCAGTGATGCAAGAAGTATGGCAAGCGGCAATGCCATCGGCACCATAGTCAGCGCAGCATAAAAGAAAAGTTCACCTATAACACTGATTTCAAGCCCTTTACCTACAAGGTCGTCAATATAACGCCACAGGAACTGCATCAGCACTATAAACAAACATATAAAAAACGTCATTGTAAACAGAGGCAAATAACTCTGCAACATAAATTTGTATAGACGTTTTATTTTCAGCATTTTGTTTATTTCCTTATTGTTTTAACTTTGCAAAGTTACAAAAAAAATGCGTGATTGCGATATTACAGGCTCTAAAAGCAAAGATTAATTATTAACTTTGTAAGACGGATTCAATACCTTCCCTTTTATGAAATACGATTTTGATAAACTTATAGTCCGCCGCGGCACTGATTCTTATAAGTGGGATAGTGCTGTAAGCGATGATGTTCTGCCGATGTGGGTGGCGGATATGGATTTTACTACTGCGCCTGCTGTTATTGATGCTCTAAAGCGCAGAGTGGAACATGGTGTGTTCGGATACACTCGTGTGCCTGACAGTTATTATACTTCTGTTACTAACTGGTTCGAACGTCGCCATAACTGGAGAATTAGTAATGAATGGATAATATATACTTCCGGAGTTGTACCGGCTATATCTGCCGTGATAAAAGCACTTACAAAACCGGGCGATAAGATACTTGTGCAGACTCCTGTGTATAACTGTTTTTTCTCGTCAATACGTAATAACGGCTGTGTGATGGTATCCTCTCCACTGGTTTATGAAAATAATACGTATCATATTGATTTTGAGGACCTGGAAAATAAAGCATCTGATCCTGACGTAAAACTTATGCTCTTGTGTAACCCTCATAATCCGGCATGCCGAGTGTGGACGGAGGCGGAATTGCACAGAATAGGTGATATTTGCATCAAGCACAGCGTGATGGTAGTTTCCGATGAAATTCATTGTGAACTCGTGTTCGGTGATAATAAGTATATACCTTTTGCATCTATTTCAGATGAATTTTTATCACATTCCGTCACTTGCGTTTCTCCGAGCAAAGCATTTAATATAGCCGGTTTGCAGATAGCAAATATTGTCTGCTCTGATGCTGCGATGCGTGCTAAAATTGACCGTGCAATTAACGACAATGAAGTGTGCGACGTAAATCCGTTCGGCGTTATAGCCACTCAGGCTGCCTACCGTGATGGTGAGGAATGGCTTTCCCAACTGCTTGACTATATTTGGAATAATTACTTGTATATGAAAGACTTCTGCAGCAAGTATCTGCCACAATTTCCTGTAGCTGTGCTTGAAGGCACATACTTGGCATGGATGGATTGCCGAGTCCTTAATATGCCGGCTGAAAAACTGGAGGAGGACTTGATACAGAAGGTTAAACTATGGCTTAATGCAGGAACAATGTACGGAGCGGAAGGTGAAGGATTTTTGCGCTGGAACCTTGCGTGTCCGAGGGCAAGACTTGAAGAAGGACTTAAAAGGTTTCAAAAGTACGTGAATTTGTAACTTTTTTATTACATTTGTAATGCAAACAAAAAATATCAGCAATATGATTCAAATTTCAGAGCGTATTCAATCACTTTCGCAATCTCAGACGCTTGCGATGTCGCAAAAAAGTAACGAACTTAAGGCACAAGGTGTTGATGTGATTAACTTATCCGTAGGTGAACCGGATTTCCATACTCCGGACCATATTAAGGAGGCTGCCAAGCGTGCTGTTGATGAAAATTTCACTTTCTATACTCCCGTGCCCGGATATATGTCGTTAAGAAAGGCTGTGGCTGAAAAACTTAAGCATGAAAACGGACTTGACTTCACTCCTGAGCAAATTGTCGTTTCCGGAGGTGCAAAGCAAGCGCTGTGTAACGTGATTTTATCTACTATCAATCCAGGTGATGAGGTGATTATTCCTACTCCGGCATGGGTATCGTACGTTGAAATGGTAAAACTTGCGGAAGGCGTAAATGTTCTTGTTCCCGCTGATATAACTCAAAACTTCAAGATTACTCCCGCTCAACTGGAGGCTGCTATTACGGATAAGACTCGTATGGTGCTTATCTGTTCCCCTTCAAATCCTACCGGTAGCGTTTACACCAAGGAAGAACTTCAAGGACTTGTTGACGTTATAGCCAAGTATCCGAATATATTAGTACTCGCAGATGAAATCTACGAGCATATAAACTTCACCGGCAATTTTACTTCACTTGGAAGTTTTAAGGAAATTGCGGATAGAGTGGTGATTATCAACGGTGTATCAAAAGCGTATGCGATGACGGGCTGGCGTATCGGTTATTGTGCAGCACCGCTCGCTATTGCCAAGGCTTGCACAAAGTTGCAAGGACAGTACACCTCCGGCTCGTCTTCAATAGCACAAAAAGCAGCAGAAGCCGCATACACCGGTTCACAGGACTGTGTGGCACAAATGTGTGCAGCATTCAAGCGTCGTCGTGACCTTGTAGTAAGTCTTGCAAGGGAAATCCCGGGAGTAAAAGTTAATGAACCTCAAGGTGCATTCTATTTGTTCCCTGAAGTATCTTCATTCTTAGGCAAAAAGTACGGAGACAAAGTAATAAACACTTCAGGAGAATTGGCAATGTTCCTTCTTGAAGTAGGACACGTGGCAACAGTTGACGGTGCGGCATTCTGCTTGCCGGGCTACATTCGCCTCAGTTATGCCACTTCCGATGATAATATCCGCGAAGCAATGCGACGCATCAAAGAAACATTGGCACTACTAAAGTGAAGAATAATTGCATTGTATAAGTAACAACGTTTTTAAAGAAAAATATAACTGTAGAAAGTAACATAAATACACATGACTAACTACAAAATAGGATTATTGTCATTACTGCTGGCAATTCCTTTTTCAACTTTTGCAAACACTAGTCTTACGTTAGACTCCTCCACAAAAGTGGATATGACCTACGGGTCCAATTCTCAATATGCTGAAATGAATACTACCGGTGGCGATCCGCATATTTGCACTATGGCAATTCCGGCAGATATGGTGTTCAAAGATTGCAGACTTGAATTTGACTATCAGGCGTCAAAGGATATTGACGTACTGCAACTGTTTTTTCGTGACCCTGAAAGTGAAGCACGCTCCGTGAAACTTACCGGGGTGATGAACGCTACATCCACATGGAAACACGTCTGCATTAATATTGCACCGCAAAGACAATCATTTAACTGGGGTAAAGCAGGTAGTAAACTCCGCTTTGACTTCGGCAATAACGGTGGCATTAATATCAAAATCAGAAATTTAGGTATCTATGGACACACTGTAATGTCATCATCGGACCGCGCTTCTTTCGCACGCAGTGTGGAGCGATACTTGGCGGCAGACTATGCAGATAAAGTTACCAATGTGGAAGTAGGCAAAGATGATATCACAATTTCCGGCACCACTACTAATTCCGGGTATAAACTTATAGGTGTCCGAATGGACGGAGATGTAACCCGTATGACCGGTTACTCCGATGCTTCTACATCACTTCCTTCAGGTGAATTTAAGGTAACCGTGCCTCGTTACATTGAAGTGTCAGGCTACAAATATGACCAATTACTTTCCAAGTGGGCTATTACTGATGCGAACCATAAACTCCTTTCACACGCAAGATATGCTGACAAAGTTTATGAAATCCGCCACGCAGAACCGGGAGTTCTCAAGACTAAGAAAGGTATTGGCGGTATTGGCGATGCAGTATGTTCGGATATTGATCCGTTAGGACTCGGCTCCGCCACATTTAATATCCTCGTAAACACTGTTATGGGTTGTCAGCCCGGCAACGGTTTCTCTGAGAAATACGTATATAATGGTAAAACTTATTACGCAAATGCCGGAGTTATTTCCGGCTTTGACAAAGTCCTTAAGACTTGCGAAGATAAAGGCGTAGTAGTGGCTGCTATCATTCTTATTCACCCTAATGGCGGTGAACAAGACTATGCTTCTACTATGTCACACCCGGAATACAGCGGAAAAGCACCTTACGCTATGCCGGATATGGGAAGTATCCACTGTGTGGAAGCATACGCCGCTACTATTGACTATCTTGCCAACAGATACAGCAAGGCAGGTAACGGACGTATCCATCACTGGATTCTACATAACGAAGTTGACCAAAACCTTGCATGGACTGATATGGGTACGGACCAACCGCTATTGAGATACATTGATACTTACGAAAAGTCTATGCGACTCGTGTCGAACATCGTTCGCCAATACGACCCTAACTCTTACGTTCTCGCTTCATTTACATCAAGTTGGAACAAATCACACAGTTCTGACGGATATTCTTCAAAAAGTATGCTTGACAACATCATCGCTTACAGCAATGCCGAAGGCGATTTCAGATGGGGTATTGCCGCGCACCCTTATCCGCAAGATTTCTTCAAACCTAAATTCTGGGACGCTGACACCGAGGCTACTTACTCTGAAAACTCAGGCTTCAGCACTTTCAAGAATATTGAAGTGATTTCTGACTGGGTTCTCCGTCGCGAACATTACTACAAAGGCAACGAAAAACGTATTCTGTTCTTCTCCGAAAATGGCACTAATTCACTTGACAACAGTACCGCAAACCTTAATGTTCAAGCAGCCGGAGCGGCATGGGCATGGAAAAAAGTGATGAAGAATGCCGGTGTAGATGCCATAATGTGGCATAACTGGTGGGATAATCCAGATGAAGGTCTTTGTCTCGGACTTCGCGACAAGAACCATAATGCCAAACCGTCATGGTACGTATGGCAAGCGGCAGGGACTGCTAAAGAATCATCTGTCCTTGACAAATATCTCTCCGTAATCGGCATCAGCAGTTGGGATCAAATACACCACGGAGTAAGTTCAAGCGGAAGTAGCAACGTACGTCTTGAACTTGATCAAAGTTCAAATATTGATATGAATGTTCAGTACGACGGTTCTTATCAATATTACACTCTCTCAACAACCGGTGGTGACCCTCGTATCAACACCAAGCCTATGAACGGTTCCAAGTCCGACAACTCAAACACTCTCGTATTCGAATATCAGTCAGACAAAGATATTGACAATTTCCAAGTTTTCATATCTCCGTTGGCTTACGAAGATCGTTCAATCATAGTACCATTAAAGGCTTCTAATGAATGGAAGCGCGTTTATATCAACCTTGCTCCTATCGTAAAACAATACGGTTGGGGTGACGCAGGCAGCCAACTGCGAATTGACCCGGGAAGTTCTGCAGGTTGCACTATGAAAATTCGTCATATCTGCATCAATAGCGGTAAAAAATACAACTCTGATAACTTGATTGTAGATAGTAATGGTGGCCATCAATGTACTATAAATACAGACTACAATGCTGGTAATTCAACTATAGTAACCGGTACAGGTGGTGATCCGTATTTCTACACTACAAAATTATCTGCAAACTTACTTCCACAAGCCACAAAACTTATGTTTGAATACCAAGCATCGGCAACTGTGGATAATGCTCAGATTTTCTTCGTTGATAATGCAAGTGAGGCACGCTCAATAAGAATTGGAGACCTCGCACCTACTAACACTTGGAAAAGAGTAACTGTTGATATTGCAGATTGTATCCGTATATTCGGTTGGGGATTCGAAAACGACTACCTGAGAATTGACTTAGGCACAAAGTCAGGTACTACTTTCAAAATCCGAAATATCTGCATCAACGACGGAGAGTTTACATCATCTCACGCTATTAATCTTGACAGTTACTATTCACATGACGTCTCTATCTCACACGATGCAAATGAGACTGTTCAGGAAAGTTCAAGTAAATACATTCCGGAACTTAATTACACTTCTTGGATAGCAAACGCTACCGGTAGCAACCCTTACACTATCACAGTACCACTTGACAAGAACCTCAATGCCGATGCTACATATTTACGTTTTGATTACAAATCAAATGTAGATATCAGTCCGCTTGAAGTATTCTTTATGTACCCTGAGACAGGCGCTCGCTCAACTTATTTCTACGACAAGATGCCTGCCACTTCCGAGTGGAAAGAAGTAAAACTTGATATTTCCGGCAAACGTAATGAATAC
>JALEMF010000113.1 GCA_022768005.1 Bacteroidales bacterium
TTTCAGCTTGTTCTGCAGGCATACCTTGAGTAAGTTTCAGGATATGTTCCACGAGGACTTGTCCCTTAGCCGGGCGACGACTGTTTACTCTTACGATATGATAGCCGAAACCGGAGTCAATTACCGGTGAAATTTCACCGACTTTTGTGCTGTAAGCAGCTGCTTCAAATGGTTCCGGGAACATTCCGTTACCTGAGATAAATCCCATATCACCATTGCCTGTTCTTTTTACAGCCGGGTCAATGGAATATTTAATTACCATTTCATTCCAGTCTGCTCTGCCGGCGATGATTTCAGTTCTTATGCTGTCCAATAAAGCCTTGTTAGCAAGGTCTTTGTCTCTGTTAGTCTCGTGAGAAACCATAATATGGCTTACGTTAACATCTTCTTTCAGTCTGTCGTAAGCATTTTGGAGAATTTGTTCTTGCAAGTCTTTATCTACAAGGTAAGGAGATGCAAGTTCTCTGCGGTATTTGTCGTATTCGGCTTTGAAAGATTTTGTAGTGTCAATACCGGCACTGATAGCATCGGCAACTTTGAGTTTGTATATTAAAAACAAGTCAAGGTATTGGTCACGAGTTAGTTGTGAACCTTGTTGCTGATTGTTTTTGTTGTATAAGTATTCGAATTCACTTAGTTTTGTATCTCTTCCGTCAATATTGAGTAAAACGGGATCTGCTGCATCTTTTTTTGCTGCAGAAGGAAGAATAGTTGCGAGTGTTAGCGCAAATGTTATAAGTCCTTTTTTCATGAGTTTTGCTAAATACTAAAAGGTGTATTGTAAATTTACATTACTAAGATAACGGCGGTTATGTAACTTTATTGTGTTAAGGATGATAAAAATGTTATTTATATGTTGTAATTGTGTTCTTACCGATTGTGGTGCTGCTTGACATTTTTACCGATTGTGGCAATATGGGCGCAGTTACGGGAGATGTCCCGATTACTTGTGCGGATTTTTCTATTCTTATTTTGTCGTATAATTCCCCGTCAATAAACGATTGAAGCAACCTTGGTCCTGCCTCTACGAGGACTGAATTAAATCCGCGTGATGCAATATCGTCAATGATGAATTGCAACTGTTTACTTTCTTCTGCGGGGATAATTATTTGTTCGGCATTTTTAAGGTCATTGCGCTCTTTCAGGGTGAAATAAAGTGTATTCCTTTCATCATCTTGAAAAATCCTCGAGTCCGGATTTACTCTGCCGTATCTGTCAATGACGGCACGCAATGGAGCATTCCCCGTAGCCCAATATCTTGTGTCAAGTCTTGGATTGTCTGCTATTACGGTGGCAGATGATGTTAAAATCACATCGTTACGTGCGCGAAGACGGTGGGTGAGGGTAGATGTTATGCTTGAAGATATTGCAAGGGGGGTACCGTCGTTGTTTGCCATAAATCCGTCAGCCGTCTCAGCCCATTTTAGCGTGATGAATGGACGTGAGTTGAGATATTTACTGTTAAACTCCGGATTTAAGTCTTTACACTCTTGAGAAATTTTACCTGTAAGAATTGTAACTTCTATCCCGGCATCTTCAAGCATTTTGATGCCTTTTCCGTTAACTTTCGGTGATAGGTCTTGGTTGCCAACTACTACGCGCTTTATTCCTTTGTCTATAAGAAGTTTTGCACATGGCGGTGTCTTGCCGTAATGGCTGCACGGCTCAAGCGTGACGTAGATTGTGGCTTGATGCAGCAATGCCATATCGCCGGGTTTAACCGACGATATGGCATTTACTTCCGCATGACCTTGTCCTGCTTTTCTATGAAAACCTTCACCGATAATTTTGCCGTTGTGAACCACTACTGCGCCCACTCTCGGGTTCGGTGACGTATTGGCTAAGCCGAGTCTTGCGAGCTCTATGGCTCTTTTCATAAAAAAGGTATCTTGTTCGGATATTTCGGTCATATTATGTTTTTCTACTTAATGAATTTATATGTCATAGTCTTACTTCCCTTGCGGATTATCACTATGTACATTCCGTGAACTTCCGGTAAAGGATACTGTGAAACATTATTTTCATCAGCAACAAGTATGCCGGAAGCATTAAATATTTGTAAATTATCTACATTACCTCCGAATAGCAGTTCGCCGTTGTATAATTCTGGACGATAATCATCGGCTATATTATCTACTCCTGTTATCTGCACATAGTCAAGTCTGTATGCTGCAAGTCCGTTGTTAGGAGCGAATGTGTAAATAAATGCGGTGTTTCTCTCAGGCTGAGCGATGCGGACTAAAGCGCCGTAATCACCTCCGGCAGGGGTTATTTTACCAAGTCCTGCTTCAGGGAAGTCCCACATTGTTTCGGAGTCGGAGAATGAGGAAGGAAGTTCGGCACCTCTTACGAGTTTATATGACACCGGGTAGTCGGCTTTATATCCTTGGTAGGGGTATATGAGAAACTTTTCACCGTTGAATTCAATGTAGCCTATGCCATTCATCTGATAGTCGGTAGGCTTGATTGAATTAGCATTATCCATAGTCGCTATTGCATTCTCATTACCCCATTGGTAGTAGGCAGGTGCGGTATTGCTACCGTCAACGAAGAAGTGATTTTCATCAACAGCTACAAGGCGCGGTGCTGTGCCGAGGCTGTTTGACAGTGTCATGCTTTCAGTGGAATTATATGTGCCGTTTACGAACTTGTGTCGGTAAATCTTATTGGCGTTTGTTGTGGCAAAAAGGTAACTGTTGCCATAATTCAGGCTGCCGTAGAAGTGTGTATGGTCAATGCGTTCGTTTCTTTCTGCAGTTGCATCAAATATTTTGACAGTGCTTACAACGCCGTTGCTCTGATCGTATTTACCTAATGCTAATCTTTTAGTGTTTGAAACCACAAGGTTTGCCACAAGAATATTGTTGCTTTTATCAACCATAATATTATTCAGTGGAGAGTAAGAGCATTGTGCGGTATAGTCCGATGGGAAATATATGCTCTTGGTCTCTGAAAGTTGACCTGTAGCGGCATTGAATTTGAGTACGTTTATCGTTGCGTTTGGAGAATTTGATGAAGAGTAAGTGACTAAAATGTCACCGTTTCCGTTTCCGTCAATATTCATCACGTCCATATCACGGCTTGTCTGCGTGGTGCTGCCTGTTGGCACTATGTCATTGCCGGTATTTTGTGAGCAAATCCACAAGTTACGGAATTTGTAGTATCCGCTGTTGTTTGATAATATGATGGAGTAATCGGTGTTATCCACTTTGACATCACCCGTTTGGTCTTTGTAATTAACGTGGAACGAACGAATTTCACTATAAGAATCTTTAAGTCCTATAGCAGAGGTTACCATTCGGAAGAAGTATTTGCCTGAACCTAATTTAGAAGCGGGTATAATGTACTGAGGTGCACCGAGGTTATCAATCACTGTATAGTCGTAAGTGGAATATACGATATTGCTGAAAGATTCGTCGGTTGCTATTTCAAGTTTTGTGTTTGATGCATTCTTTGGATTGCTTGCACAAATCACTACGTCTTCGTTGTCAAATACAGCATCGTTCTCAGGATAGAAAACTTGGGAAACAGGTGCTGCCGGTAGTACAACCGTGAGGATTCTTGTTTCGCTGATTCCGTCAGTGTAGCCACCGTCCTTACTTGCTGAAACTCGCCAATAGTGAAGTACTCCGTCTCTGAGACCTATTTCTTTTGTAGAGAAAACTATTTCTGAACCGTTTTTGCCATAGTTCTCTGAAGAATAAAGAACGTTTGTGAACTCTGCATCAAATGCTACTTCAAGTTTGTATGAATCAGCATTAACGTCATTTGCTATGAACGTTACGTTATCATCATCGTAAACCGCATTATCAGCCGGCGAAATCAATTTCGGTGCTTGGTACTGCGGGCGGCTGATGACAAAGTTTGCAGGTTCGCTGTAATTGTCAAAGTATTCAGCTTTTGAAGTTACAATTCTCCAATAGTAATTTCCGTTAGGGAAAAGTGCTACACCGCCGGAATAATACAGGCTGCCGTCAGTGTCATCTTTCGGTGCATTGGAGGATTGGAATAAGATATCGTTAAATTCGCTGTCTTTGGCGATTTGAAGTTTATAGCTGTCTGCATCAGTTCTTTTGAAATTAAGTTTCACTTCACCGAGACTTATAACTTTACCGTCTTTCGGCGCAATGATTTCTGTGGCTTGACATGGCTCGGAAATGGCTTGTATTTCAAAGTATCTTATTTCGCTGTCAGTGTCAAGGAAGCCTTCTTTACGAGTTACTATTTTCCAATAGTAAGTGCCATCTTCGTATCCGTAAGCGTTTAGATTATATGTATTATTGCCATCTACAGAAATTGTCGGGGTTATTGTTTGATCAAAAACTTTGTTTTTCATCTGCACATCTTTGGAGATGACGAGTTGATATGCGTCAACCTCAACCTTTGTGAATGAAAAATTAATGTATTTTGGCTTATGTACTGACCCATTGATAGGTGAAACTGCTTCTGATGCAGGTGCAGGATCAAATATTACTTCATTCAGAGTAGTGATGTCCCATTCATTTCCGTATCTGTCGTAAGGTGCTACTGCATACCAGTATCCGTTTGTCTTTTCAGTGAGAGTGTAAGAGTTTGAGTAGCTGATACCTACTATGTATTCGGATTTAAGACCGTTGCTTGTAGTGGACTTAGCCGCTTGTCGGCTTGTAGTGTTTGGAATAGCGTAGAATATATATCTCATACCATTCATAGCGGTACAGTTCAGTGTGTTGCCACTCCTTGTCAGGCTTGATATTCTACCCGGATTTGAGACATTGTACCATGTCATTGCCGGTGGTACGGCTTTATTTTGGTATTTATTGCTTTTAAGCCATTCGCCGAAACCGGATACTTTTTTCCCCGTGATGTCTCTTGCTGAATAATACACTTCGCCCGGTGCGTTGTTTAGTGTATAGTCACGAGAATATTGTGCTTGTTTACCCACTTCTTCCCAGTTAGCCTGAGTGTTACTGTTCTGCAAGAAAGATGTTGAGTGACTTGCGAAGTGGTGACGTTCGAATTGATTTGCCACGATTGACCACCATTGAGTCATAGGACCGAATGGATTTGTGCTGTTTGTTGTAAGCCAATATATTTGCGGAGTAATATAGTCAATAGTACCGGCTTTGAGCCACTGAACAGGATCGGAGTAAATGGCATTGTACTGCCAGTCATCGGCTCTACAGTAATTTGACAGAGGTTCTACACCATGCTTTGCTGCCACGGCAGGATCGGAGCATGCAGCACCTGCAGGACCGACACCGAATCTTACCCATGGTTTTGATTCATTAATAGCATCGTGTACGTTTTTAATCATTAAGTTGACATTGTTTCTTCTCCAGTCTCCGAAACTTAGTGATGTATTTGATGACTTCCATAGATTATAGTCTCCGGCACTGCTATCTTCCGGTATTCCGTTAGGATAGAAGTAATCGTCAAATACGAGTCCGTCGATATCATAATTGTTTACAATCTCTTTGCACACATTCACTATTCTCCAGCGTGCAGAACTATGCCCCGGATTTAATATTACTGTACTTCCGTAAGTTAGAAGCCACCCGTTATTTTTCATGGCATTGTCGTTTGAAGTAGTCCAGTTTGAACCGGTACTAAATCGATACGGATTTACCCATGCGTGACATTCCATACCCCTTTTATGACATTCGGAAACTACGAATGACAGAGGATCCCACCCCGGGTTCGTACCGCGATTGCCGGTAAGATAGCTTGACCAAGGTTCGTAACTCGATTTATACATTGCATCACACATCGATCTTACCTGGAAAAACACTGCATTAAAGCCGTCTTTAGCCAGGATGTCAAGGTATTTTGTCATTTCTTCTTTTTGTGCTGCCTGAATTGATGACGATGTGCCTTTTTGAGTAGGCCAGTCAAGATTCCACACTGTACACATCCATACGGCTCTAAATTCCTGTTTAGGGTATGTGTCGGCATTTATTACGCTTGAGCATAATAGGCATAATGTGGTGATCACAAGGGGCAAAATTTTACGCATAGTGTGTATTTATTTATGATTGATATCAAAAATACGAATTAATATGCAAATATACGGTTAATTTTTTATATTAATTGTGGTTATGCGTGAATAAAAGTTAAATAATTGTTGCAAATCGGGTAATTTCCCCATTTTCCATAGTCGTATATGGCAAAAAAGGTGTGACTGCAGAGCCACACCTTTTTATGTAAGTTGGTAAAATCTTATTGCAAATCTTCTATGACACCCTCAGTAAATGAATAGCCTAAGTCGGCACTGAGAATGAATCTTGAAGCAACGGTAAAGTTAAGTGTAAGACCTTTTGTGATGATACCTGTACCGGTAAGTCCTGTAATAGGATAATCCGGTTGTTCTACAGGGTTTGTTACAGTTCCGGTATATACCTTAAGGTTGTCACCGGCAAGAGTGTAACCGTCTCTGCCAAGTTTTGCAGGGATATTGAAAATCATCAAGTCCATCTTAGGCATTTTGTCTGCGAACTTGGCAGAGTAAATGTAAAGATTTGCTGAAACGTTATTTCCTTCACCGATTTTTGTTTTGTCAAAAGTTACTGTGTAGAAAGTTTTGTCAGTGTTGGTTTGAGTAGATGTGTTGATAATCTGTACGTTTGTAGTTCCGAAGTAGAATGTTGAAGATTGGAAAGTTCTCACGAAGTATGAGCCGTTGATATTGAACGTAACATCAAATACGGGAATGTAACTTGTCGCATTCAAGTATCTTTGACGCATTTTGAATGAGAAGTTAGTGATAGTGTTACTGCCGCTGGTGTATGTGAGAGTGCTTGCCACAAGGTTTCCGTCTTTATCGTAAGAGCAAGGTATGTCTTTGAGATTAAGTACGAGTGAACCTCCGCCCGGGGTAAGTTGTACGCCATCTATCACAAGGTCCAAAGTGGATTGGGTGATGTTGACATCAATGCTGTATTTAGCACCGCCTGTGACATTTACGTCACCGCTTTGTGTGTTTTCAACATAGTTGATACAGTCAGAGAGGGCAGCAATGTAATGTTGGTCGTCATTACTTCCGCCAAGGCAGGAGGTGAGACCGAATATTGCAAGTGTCGCAATTAATAATTTTTTGATTTTCATAATTTGTAATCGTTATTTGTTGTTTTTTATTATATTTCAAATCGTATAGTAGCGCCGAAAGAGGCAGGTCTGCCTTGCTGAACAAAGTCATTACCTATAGAACGGAAATAGAATACATTATATTTTGTTGAAGTGAAATTTTCCGTCCAAAGTTTAACATAGCAGTTCTTTATATTAATTTCCGCTGAGGCATCGCCGAGGAAGTATAGTGGCTGTGTGACTGTATTGTCCTCATTCCAGTATATTTTGCCTATACCTCTTGCACCTGCGTGTAAAGTCAGTGATTTAATAGCAGAGTCCTTGAAGCGGAAAGAATAGTTGGCATCGGTGTAGATGGTGTTCTGCGGAGCGTATGGCACGTATTTCCCTTTATAGTCAGCCTTACCGTTGTTGAACTCCTTGAACTTTGCGTTTGTATATCCGTAGTTAAGGTTGAAATTGAGGTTTGCGGAAGGAGACCATTTAAGTGATATTTCTGCACCGTAACTGCGTGTCTTACCGGCGTTTGTCATAATTCGTCCCGTGGTGACACCGTCGGGAAACATAGTCAGTTGCTGATCTCGACAGTTGATGTAAAAAAGCGCAAATGTGGCGTTTATGTATGAGCCGAAGTGTTTAATACCCACTTCGTAATTCCAGCTGTATTCCGGTGCGTACTTTATTATTTTCTCCACATTGTACCTGTCGGAAAGTCCCATAAAACTCATCAACTTCTGTTGCAGCACATCTGAAAACATCTGAGTGTTGTATCCTCCGGCTTTGTAGCCTTTAGAGACAGTTGCGTATGCCACGTGGCGGTGAATACCGAATTCGTACGACACTGTAAACTTAGGCAGAAGTTCTACAAAATTCTGTGATAACTTTTTACTTTCGTCTATCACTACCGGGACGTGTGCGTGTACAGTGGCGGGAGTGACAGTTGTGTTCCATATAGTGTAAGCGGTATTTGTGAAATTATGATAGTCAATACCAACGTTTTCATAGTCAAGGCGCAAGTCGGCAGTGAATGTCAACTTATGGCTATGGTCAATTTTTAAGTCGTATGCGCTGCTATGATATACAGCAAAGCCGTAGTCCGGCAGCATAAAGTCTGAGTTCAACAGTAATGTCCTTTCGTCCCATTTTACTTGGTATTTAATGTCCGGACGGTTGTAATTATTTTCAATGAGATTACGTATTCCGGTATCCTTAAAAGTGACCGGTGCGCTCATATTGGTCCTTTTGTAGAAACCGTATATTCCACCGAGCCATGAATAGTTTGCTTTTACTTTTCCTGATGCTATAACGTCCTGAGTAAGAGTCCATTCGTGACGTTTTTGTGAAAGGGTAAAATAGTCAAGCGGAAGAAAATCCTGGTCCAGTGTCATATCATCGTTAATATATTGAAATGACGTTATAGATGATAACTTTACCTTATTTATTTCAGTTCTGAAAGTAAAACCGTCACTGAATGTCAACCGATTGTAGTAGCAAGTGTCGTTGTAACTTATTTCGTCTGTTTCCAAGTACTTGTAAGGGTATCCTCCCTGCCAAGTCTTGCCGAATGCAGCTACGTTCATCAGTTTTACGTCGCCTTTCTCGTATTGAACTTTCCATCTGCCGTTGATACTGTTTTCCTTGTCAGCCTTTTTGCCGTTGTAGTTGTTGGTGAAAAAGCCGTCAGTGTGATTGTATGAAAAGTTTATGCTTGTACCGGCGTATTCGCCTAAGCTGCGATAGATGGCTGCAGCGGCGGTGAGTGTGTTTTCACTTCCGTATTTAAGCATAAATTTCGTGCGGTTCGTGCCTATCGATGACGGGGTGTAAATGGAAATAAGTCCTCCCATAGTGTTTCTGCCGTACATAGTACTTTGCGGTCCGCGATACAGGTCAATGCGCTGAATATCAAATATATCAAAGTCATAACAATCTTTATTGAGTATAGGTACATTGTCAATATTCAGCCCTACTATAGGTTGGTCAATTCTTGCACCCATACCTCGGACATATACTGAAGACGTCATGCGGCTTCCGTAGTCCGGAATATAAAAGTTGGGAGAAAAGACCGTAGCTTGCTTGGAGTTTGCAATATCGTATTTTTTGACGTCGTTGCTTCCGAGTATGGTGACGGAAACCGGATTTTCATTGCGCATATTTACATTTTTTATAGCCTTGACTGTCACATCATTAAGTGTGATAATGGAGTCGCTCCACTGAATTTCTTTCTCAGCCGCAGAGCAGGTTAATGCAGTAAAAATGGAAATGCTATAAATAAATGCTGACTTTATGCTTGGTGACATATATGCTGTACTCAATGTGATTTGACTCGCAAAGGTAGTACTTTTTTATGTTTGCTACATTACGTATGTTAGTGTTTAACATTTATTATGTGACAGTCACTGCGAATATCAAAAAAAAATAGTAACTTTACGCAAAATTCGTTGCAACTACATTTTATGACAGTGGAAATACCAAAGGAAGATAAAGATTTGATTGCCCGACTACAGGACAGTTCCACTTGTCGTGACGCTTTCGCAGAGGTTATACGCCGTTACAGCGAACCTCTTTACTGGCAGATTCGTCGTCTTGTCGTTTACCATGAAGATGCTAACGACTTGCTGCAAAACACTTTTCTGAAAGCGTGGATGTACATCGAAAACTTTCGCGGTGAAGCAAAATTATCCACTTGGCTGTATAAAATTGCACTTAACGAAAGTCTTTCTTTCCTTGAAAAGGAACGTAAACGTCAGAATTTGTCTATTGACGAGCAAGAAAATGCACTTGTGAATAATATTCAGTCCGATGAGTACATTGACGGTGATGACTTGGCTCTCAAACTAAGGCAGGCAATTGCCACTCTCCCTGAAAAACAGCGGATTGTGTTCAATATGAAGTACTACGACGAGATGAAATATGAGCAGATGAGCGAAATTCTCGGCACGTCTGTCGGCGCTCTGAAAGCATCGTATCACTTGGCGGTGAAGAAAATTGAACAATTTTTTGAGAATAATGATTAAACCTTTTTCTGAATCTTCAGTCAAAGAAAACAAAAGATTGAAATAAAACTTTATGAGTACAGACAAAAACATATTAGACAAAGTTAATCGTCGGGAAGGAATGACTGTTCCCGACGGTTACTTTGACGATTTTGCATCTAAGATGATGGCTGCTCTTCCGGAAAAGCCAAAAGCGCCGGAACTTGCGCCGCGTCAACGTATATGGTTGCGAGTTCGTCCGTATGCGTATATGGCTGCTATGTTTGCCGGCATCTTCTGTATGATGAAGATGTTCGATATGATGCGTTCGCCGAGTGCGGATTTGAATATTGATAATTATCCTGCTGTGACGGCTGCTATTGATAATGGCGAGCTCGATAACGATATCTTCAATGGTGTCGATGAAAATGAAATTATGGAGTCTTGGTACGAAAACGGGTATTCTACCGAGGATATCTACACTTACGAGGATTCTATTGATATGATGAATGATACTATTGATCAATAAAACTTTATTGTCAATTTTTACACTTTCAGTATGAAGCGTTTTTTACTCTTATTTTTACTTTTAACTTGTGTCTTTTCTTCCGTTGATATTTTTGCTCGCGGACAGGAAGATGTGGATAAAGTTAAATTCATAAAAGAATTCAGAGAATACAAACATCGTTTTTTAGCAAAACAACTTGAATTGTCAAAGGAGCAGGAAAATGCTTTCTTTGAAGTCTATGACAAGATGGAAGCGGAAACAGATAAAATAGCTTCCGAAACTCGTGATTTGGAAAGAAAAATTTCCGAGTCAAATGATGATGTTTCGGACTTGGAGTACGATACTGCTACTGATGCTATGTTTGAACTTAAAATAAAGGAGGGCGAGATTGAAAAGTCTTATCTTGAAAAGTTTCGCTCTATCCTTACAAAGCGTCAACTGTTTATGCTGAAATCCGCAGAACGTAATTTTAATAAAGCTCTCGTACAGCATCAAAACAGATTGCATAACAAACGTGCCAGAAATTAATATTTAAATATTCGCAACGGCTTGCTTTGAAAACGATACTTTCAAGGCAAGCCTTTTTTATCATGAAACAGACAAATACGGTAATATCAATCTGCAAGGGTATTGCTATCATTCTTATGGTGATGGGGCATGCCGAGGGTCCCGGTCTGCTGACTAATTTCATTTATCTGTTTCACATGCCGATATTCTTTATTACTGCCGGATACTTTTTCAGCCGTAAGTACCTTACGGATTCTTGGACATACATACAGAAACGTTTCAAGGGGTTGTATATACCTATGGTGAAATGGTCTGTCTTGTTCTTGTTGCTGCATAATCTGTTTTTCAAAATAGGGCTCCTCAATGAGCAGTACGGCAACTGGACAAATGGTGTGACTCACCCTTACACATTTCACGATATGTGCCAGCGATTTGTGAACATAATCTTTTCAATGGGAGGATATGACGAGTTTCTGCTCGGTGCATTTTGGTTTTTCCGTGCGTTGCTCGTGTCAAGCATACTGTTTATGGTGCTATATCGTCTGATTGACGGCAGACGTCCTTGGTTATCAGGGAATAAAGCCGTTATTGCTATTATTGCGGCAACACTTCTCTTCGCAGTGTTCCGTATCAGTTGCGGAGTCAAAGTACTGACAATTTTTCAAGGCGGAATCCGTGAGACGTGGGGCGTGATATTCTTCGGAATTGGGGTGTTGTATCGTTCTTTTGAAGATAGGATAAAGATGAATGTGTATTTGGCGGTATTATTTTTTGTACTTCTATTCATTGGTGCATATTTCCATCTTGCCGGCATGAACCTCTCACCGAAATTGATAGATGTTCTTACGTTACCGGTAACCGGTACTGTCGGATTCTTATTAGTCCGCTATATATCTTCTATTATCGATAGTTACCCGGGTAAAGTCCGTAACTTTTTGATATATGCCGGTAATATGACGGTGTACGTTTACGTTTTCCATATCATTTCATTCAAGGTGGTAAGTGCAATAAAAATATTGTGGTACGGATTGCCTTGGGGACAAATAGGCTGCCACATGGTGATACACGAACATCATGGCGACTATTTTTGGATACTTTACACTATCGTCGGGGTAGGTCTGCCTTTGATGTGGATTTACTGCTATAATAATCTAAAAATCAAATTCAAGGGTAAATAGCAATTATTATAGATATTTACAAAATTTTATTTGTAATTATCCTACTAAAAATTTTTATATTTGCAATATCACAATGCAACCCTTATTTTGTTTACCGAAACATATTTTTTTGTATATATGAGACAGAAATTACTTTACCTTATTTCTTATTATTTAATATCATTTTTTGTTATGCTTAATGCTGAAGTAAAAGCCCCGGACTTTGCGTTTCCTAAAAAGGTTGCGACAGATTCCGAAAAAAATCTCAAGACTGCCATTAAAAATGGTGATGAACAGGGCATTGTCAGGTCTATCATTGATTTGACTCTTGCTAAATCCGCTGTCAGTGAGAATAATATTCCCGAGATGCTGAAGCAGATTAAAACGATTATCGACGAACCTTCATCTTCTTCACAGTTAAAGGCTATGTTAAACTTGGTGTCTGCCGATATATATAAATCCATTTACGATAATAATAAGTGGACTTATAATCGTCGTAATTTGCCTCTTGAACCGCTACCTGCCGACTATACGGAATGGTCCGGTGAACAGTTCAGACAAGTGATTAAGGACTATGCTGTTAAGGCTGTCGCTGATAAAGAGGAGCTGAATAAAACGCCTATAACCGATTTCCGCAGCGTGATCACTATTGAAAAAAATACGGAATATTTGTTTCCTTCACTTTTGGATTTCGTGGCATACAATGCTATTGAATTGGTTGACGAAATAGAAGACAAAGACGCTATGTTGCCTTTGCGTTGGCTTTGCGGAGCAGACTTTTTCATCTCTTCGGATTTTTCCAATAAGACTGAAAATGCTGATATAATCGCAGATATTTTCAAAAGTCTTATCGAATTAAAAACTCCCGGTTCTTCGTCGTATATTTTAGCTGATATTAAGCGAATTAAGTGGATGGAAGGTCATATTAAATACGATGAAAGAGGTGGCAAAGTAAGGGAATTGTTGCTTGATATATACAATAAGTATAAAGACAATGAGGACTGTGCATTGGCAATTCTTGCTATTGATGTCAATGTCAATGATATTGATGCCAATCAAGTGATTTATGATGCACTCCAACAGTATTCAAAAAAATTCCCTAACTCAATTTACAGGCAGAAGATTGCTGAATTTCGGAACTGTTTGACTCGTAAAAGTGCGAATGTAAGTTTTCCGTCGGTTGTAGTACCGGGTGTGGATTTTACGGTAGATGTAAGTTATGAAAATGTTGGAAAAGTATATGTACGGCTTTATTCATTAAGAAAGAAAACGGCTAAGTATAATACATCATATATAGAGGATAAACTTATCAAGGAAATAGAACTGAATGATACTTCCAATCTCTTGTTCAGGGCTAAGAAACAACTGACATTCTCTGTTCCGGACTATGGACTTTACACCGTAAAAGTTTACTATCGAGGTGTGGAAAATAGTAATTACGTGGATAGTTATAATATAATAAGAGCTACTCGTTTGTTCCCTATAGTCCTAAGAGCTGCGGATATGAAGCATACTCGCGTCTATGTGGCAGATGTGATTACAGGTAAGCCTGTTGAAGGAGTTACCGTGAAAAGTGATACATATATCGGTATTACAGACAGGAACGGTATGGCACTTATCAATGTATTGAATGACAGCTCCGATAATATTTTCGTAAGTAAGGGTGATGATAAATACGCGGATAGAGTTTATTCTTCGGAATTGAGTTATGACACAGATCTGTGTTATGCTTCCGTTACTACGGATTTACCTATTTATCATCAGGGTGATAATGTGCAGTGGAGTGTTGTTGTTTATCAGAAAGTTGATGACAATAATTCCGTTATGAAAAATCAGAAGGTGAGGGTAATTATTCGTGATGCGAATTATCAGGAGATTGATAA
>JALEMF010000132.1 GCA_022768005.1 Bacteroidales bacterium
TTTTGGCTTGGATACTTCAAAAAAAAAAATTAACTTTGCACTCGCAAAACGAAGCCGCACTACATAAGCGGCGTGAAAGATGGTCCGGTAGCTCAGCTGGATAGAGCATCTGCCTTCTAAGCAGACGGTCACGCGTTCGAATCGCGTCCGGATCACAAAAGGCTTGCAGAATTTTCTGCAAGCCTTTTATTTTTCTTGTAAACACCTGCACTGCATACTCTACCGACAAATGCAGAATTATGTAATATATTTAAATAATTCAACTGCCCCCCCGGAATAATAAGTTTAATAATTCTAAATTAAATTAGCATCAATATGCAATTTGATGATAAAAAATTCGTAACTTTGCACTTAAATTAACGTAGTTTTACATAACTCGTTAACAATCAACAATTTGTACATTTCAATGTAATAATTTATGGATTTTATTAGTTTGCTCGCCCCACACAACTTGAGCCTTGCATCAACGATATTACTGTATTCGTTTGTGATAGCAGTGGGAGTTTATCTCGGGAAACTTAGAATAGCAGGAGTCTCACTGGGTGTGACATTCGTGTTATTCGTAGGAATTTTAATGGGACACTTCGGATACGAAGTGGATACTCAGGTATTAAAATTTGTCCGGGAATTCGGTTTAATTCTTTTCATTTTCGCAATCGGTCTTCAAGTAGGTCCCGGTTTTTTCTCTTCATTCAAAGAAGGAGGTGTAAGACTTAATATGCTTGCCGTATCTGCCATTGCATTAAACGTCATCATTGTCCTTGGCATCTACTTGTTTGACGGTGGAAACACTTCTATCAGCACATTAGTGGGCATTATGTCCGGTGCAGTAACAAATACGCCGGGTCTTGCTGCCGCACAGCAAACTGTAGGCACAACAGAGGCAGAAAACGTTATGGCTATGGGATACGCTGCCGCATATCCGCTCGGCGTTGTAGGTATCATTCTTTCAATGTTTATAATTAAAGGTGTATTCCGAATAAATGTTGATAACGAAATCAAGCAGATTGAGGACGAACAGGAAAACAGTACACTCAAGCCTTACTTGATGACTATTGAAGTTACAAACAAGTTGATTGACGGACTTAGCCTTGTAAAACTTCACGAAATTATCCAGTGTAATTTCGTCGTTTCGAGAATGATTTCAAATGACGGTGAAATTACTATTCCTACTTCCGCAACATGTATTCATCTCGGCGATAAATTATTAATCGTTCTATCTGCTCAAGACGAAGAACGTTTTTCTGCCGTAATAGGAGTTAAAGTTGATATGGACTGGGAAGCTGCAACTCCGGCAAACGTCGTTTCGCGCAGAATTCTTGTCACCAAAGGCGAGTTCAATGGTGTCAAAATCGGTTCTCTCCGTTTACACAAAGGTTATAACTTGAATGCTACTCGCGTCAACCGTGCAGGTGTTGACTTGCTTGCTTCACCGGGATTAAGACTGCAACTCGGAGATAGAATCACCGTAGTAGGACAACTTGCGGACATTGAACGACTTGCATCTCGTATGGGTAACTCTATGAAACGTCTTAATCAACCGAACTTGATTACAATCTTCGTAGGTATTTTCTTTGGTATCCTTCTCGGTTCTATAAACGTTGGTTTCGGTATGAAACTCGGACTTGCAGGGGGACCGCTTGTAGTGGCTATTCTCCTCAGCCGTTTCGGTTATAAATTCAAGCTCATCACTTACACATCTTCCTCTGCTTCATTAATGCTAAGAGAATTGGGTATATGCTTATTCCTCGCATCTGTCGGGATTTCCGCAGGTAAAGGATTTGCAGATACAGTATTCAATAATGTCGGTATGTGGTGGGTAATTTACGGCTTTATTATCACCGTTGTTCCATTGCTGATAGTTGGATTTATTGCCCGCGGGATTTATAAGATTAATTACTTATCTATCATGGGTCTGTTCTCCGGCGGTTACACTGACCCACCTGCACTTGCCTACGGAAGCAACTCAACCGGCAATGACCAACCTGCCGTTGCGTACGCAACCGTTTACCCTCTCACAATGTTTATGCGCGTTGTCGCAGCACAAGCATTAGTGCTATGTTTCGCATAATATTAGTATGTATCTATAAAAAAAACGGAGGCTTCAACCTCCGTTTTTTTATTTCAAATTCTCAATAATATTCTTTAAAGTTGCCACATCGTGAACTCCGGATTCACGCCACAATACATTTCCACCCTTGAAGATTATCAAAGTAGGAACACTTCTAACGCCATATAGCGAAGCCAAATTTGAATTTTTATCTACGTCTATTTTTAAGATTTTAACCATTTCCCCTACTTCATTCTTAAGTTCCGGCAAAATAGCCGATTGGGACTTACACGGTCCGCACCAAGTGGCAAAGAAATCAACCAAAGTCAACTGATTACCATTAATAATACTTTCAAAATTTTCCATAATCAAATAGTTTTTGCTTATCTTATAACAAAGATTACAGTAAAATTGTTTAGACACAAAAAAAGTCCGTTGCCAAATTCAGGCAGCAGACTTGTTCATCTAAGGATTAAGTAAATTTAATTCATCAACAGTAGGATTTATTGCCACTATCTTACCAGCTTGATTTATAAGATAAGTGTTAAATCCGGAATTGAGATTGTAAAACTTGTCAATAAGACTCCTTTTACTTTCTCCGGCAAAATACTGCAAATCGGTATTCAAGTTATCCAAACGGACAATCTCATTAAACAATTTTTCATTATCATCAAGATTGACTGATAGATAATTGATTGATTTTTCACCTTTTAAAGCCGAGCTCTTTACGTATGCATTATAATCATTGCATCTAAGCCTTGACGATGCATCGTAAGAAGACCATAAACTTAAAAGAACATATTCTCCACGATATTTCTCAATATCAACTGTCTTACCGTTACTTGTCAATGTGATATTCGGAGCGTAAGCACCTACCTTAGCACCAACTTCTTCATTGGTAAAACCGTAAGAGAATAGAAAAATCAAAACGATGCTTGCAGCAAGCATAAATGATTTTTTCATTATCTTCAATTTAAATTACTACTAAGAGAAATACATTCATAAACTATGAATAAATATCTCCTGCCGATTTTCGGCAATGCGCCAACTCTTTGGCGTCATTTTTTTCATTTGCGATGCAAAGTTACAAAATTATTACGAAATATAAAAATTTCAAGTTCTTCATTTATAGCAATATAGGTAAGAAATGCTCAAAAATGTAGGAATAATGCGCTATCACAAAATAGTTAAATTTAGTTAATAGCATATTATTTCGGACTATATTTTGACTTTAACAAGGCATTATCATCTGTATAAAATTGCGGTTCCAGTAACTCACTCATCTCAACATCTGAATTATTATTCAGATACGATTTCACTATTTTATACCCTATATATCTGCCTGGCATTGCAGGACAATTTTCATTTATAATCAGACAGGACGGAGACGGTTCACACAACTTATTGACAACCAAATCATCTGATGAAAACAAGAATTCATTGAGGACTATTTCATTCCATATTCTTCCTTCATTTTTCTCAACCCAATTAGCCTGCTCCGAATCATAGCCCAATATATCGTACACTGACGTATCTTCAAAGACTTCACTCAATACGTATAGCAAAGCACCCTCATAAAGCATTTTATTTATCGCCAATGCCTTACCTTCTGTATTAAAAGGATAACGAAAAGATAATGATGAAGAAATTACATCGTATGGCATACGAGAAATATCTTTTTGATGTCTGACATATTCCGGAAAAGACTTATAACCCTCATAATTTTCTCCCAAATAGTGATTTAATCCGATATAAACTATGGAATCTACCGTTATTATCGGCTGAAAAAATGGATTTATCACTCCGACGTATTTTGTCCCTGCAAGGTGAATACCTTTCATCGCACATTTTTCACCCACTTGGTATAATATAATCTCAATGGAATCCAATGACGGAAGATATTTCTGAACATCAGGTTCGAATACCGCCACAGCTCTTGAATTTTTATATTCATCTACGGTAATATTTCGTCCGCTCTCAAGAGATAACACGGATAGATACGGAGAAAGTATACTAACGACCGAGTCTGCTGTTGATTCGCATATAATGGAATCAGCTCTCATAATTTCACATTTTCCACTTTCCGCATTATCAGTCCTGCAAGCATTGAATATCGCTGCGGCAACACATATCGTAATAAATAATATCAATTTATTCATTTCTATATTCTCCTCTAATGAAATAACAAATTTACAATAAATGAAAAAACAAACCAAATATAAAACACTTATCCACTCAATGAATATTACTATATTAACATTTATTGTGTGACCGCCACAGAGTGTTAGCATATTTTTTCGTAACTTTGCGGAAAGCATTGAATAGCAGATAATTTTTAATTCGCTGAGACAAAAATGAATTACTTCAAATATCAACTACAAAATTCACCGGTAGTAAAAAACTTACTATTTATAAACATCTTAATCTTCCTCGCTGAAGTTTTGCTCGGAGACAAAGGTTTAGACATTACGGATTTCGGCGCTGTGTATTACCCGGATTCTTCAAAATTTATGCCTTTCCAAGTAATTACAAGCCCTTTTTTGCACGGCAGTTTTTCTCACTTGTTTTATAATATGTTTGCCTTATTTATGTTCGGCTGCATAATAGAGCAAGTTATGGATAGCAAAAAGTTTCTCATTTACTACATCGGTTGCGCATTAGGGGCTACATTATTCACCTGGGGAGTTGATGCAATAATGATACAGACTCTGGACCTTATGCCGGGTGCTGTTGAAGAAATTAAAATTCATGGTGCGGATATTCTTCAACAAGGATATAACTTCTCAGACCCTAACCTTGCACGCCTTAACATCATTTACAACGTAGGTACTATCGGAGCATCGGGCGCAATTTTCGGAATACTGCTTGCATTCGGTATGATATTTCCCAACAGACCGATTTATCTTTATTTTGTAATGCCGATTAAAGCAAAATGGATAGTCATTATCTATGGTGGTTTTGAACTATTGTCCGGTATTACACAAAACATGTATGACAACGTCGCACACTTTGCACACGTGGGCGGAATGATTGTAGGTATTATTATTTTGCTCTATTGGAAGAAGAACGGCACTATAAACTTTTACAAGTATTAGTATTTGATGAAGTCAATTTTCAAAACATCATATACAGCGCTTATAGCCATTAACATTATAGTTCTTGTAATCGCCACACTGCTAAATATTTTCGGCATTCGGATTGCAGACTCGTTGATGTTATCATCTGATGCTTCAGACTTGATTTTCAAGCCGTGGACAATACTGACGTATATGTTTACACAGTTTAATTTTCTACACGCACTGTGCAATATGATGTGGCTTTATCTATTTGGAAAAATTTTATCTGAATATTTTCAATTCAAGGACCACACGGTAGCCATATATATTATTTCAGGAATTATAGGTGGCATAGCATTTATGCTGACGTGTGAAATACAAAGTGTTTCATACAACTATCTCGTAGGTTCTTCAGCATCTGTACTTGGAGTTATGACTGCGGCTACCGTACTATTGCCAAACTTAGCTATAAACATTTTCATACTCGGGGAAGTAAAACTGAAATGGATATATCTAATTGCACTCCTCCTCGTTTTTATCGGCAGCCAACAAGTTTCATCAGGAATTATAAGCACAGAGGACATCTCTCACCTTTTCGGAATCTTTTCCGGAGCAATATACGCTATATTACTGAAAAAAGGACTTCTGAACTTTAAGAAAAATTTCGTCCTTCAAAAAAAAGATACAAGCAATAACCCGAAAGACGAATTAAACAAACTGCTTGACAAAGTCCGCATATCCGGATATGCTTCACTTTCCGACAAAGAAAAAGCAAAGATGGTAGAACTGAGCAAAAACATTCATTAACAACTTTTATAAATAAAGCTGACATTGAAAAACTCAATCACTAAAATACTAAAATACATTTTTATCGCCATAAATATTGTATCTGTCCTATGCACGCTTCTTGCCGCATTTGGAGGCTACTTTTCGCCCCTTTATTTTAAATCTATTCCGGCGATTGCTTCTATGACCTTTCCCGCTTGGTTCATACTGATGCCGGTCCTGTTACTCATTTCATACTTTGTATCCAATAGGTTTTTTATAATAAATATTGGCACTATGCTCGTGTGCATAAGCGCAGTACT
>JALEMF010000134.1 GCA_022768005.1 Bacteroidales bacterium
CAACAGTGATAATGTAAATGACCAACGTCTCCAATCAGTAGCAGTATCAACACGTGAAAACGGTCACGTACTTGACGTATGGTTCGCAACATCTAAGCAAGGTCTCGGTTACTATTCTTACAATGGTATCAAGCCGGCTGATGCTATTGAAGATGTAATTTCAGAAACACCGGAAGCGGTATTGGTCTACACCGGCACTGAAATCCAAGTTGAAGGAGTTCAAGCAGCAAATATAGCTGTTTACTCTATCACCGGAGCACTTGTACGCAATGAATCCAACAGCAATATAGTGAACGTAGAAGGCTTACACGGCGTATATATCGCAGTGGTAGTTGATACGGAAGGAAATACATTCACCAAGAAATTCGTGTTGAAATAAAGTTTCTATACACATAACATCAAGGAGGTCGTGCCGACAATTAAGGTTCGACCTCTTTTTTTGTATTATTTTTTCACAGACCGCACCTCCCCGAGGTGCGAGTGGGGCGGATGTCTATCCTGTCACCGCATGGCGCACTACGTGCTTATACGGTATTTCTTACAGCCGAGCCTCTCCGAGGCTCCTCCCTGGTGTTATCTTCGTCTGTAACAGTCTCGGGATGGCGCACTTTGTGCTTACCCTGAGTTACTTACTACTGAAAGTTACAGACTTTCCATAAATATGCTTTTTTGCTCACAGCACAGTATATTTTTAATAAAAGAGTAGCACTGAGTAAATATATTTTTATATCAGATATAATGTAGTTTGCAAAATATGTTGTAAATTTGCATTAGATACAATATAATTATATGGGAAGAACAAAATTGTCAATGGTAGTGAAGTCCTTGCGTAAGGAATATGGTCTTACACAAGAAGAACTTGCCATGAAGTCAGGCGTAGGACTTTGCTTTGTGCGCAATCTGGAACAAGGAAAGCCGACCCTGAGAATGGATAAGGTAAACCAACTCCTTGATTTATTCAATTACGAACTTACAGCAACTCCAAAAGTATGAGACAGGCTGACATATACAGGAAAGAAGTTCTTGCAGGAACTCTGACAGAAGATGGAGGCGAATATCGTTTCTGTTATGATAAAGCGTATCTTGCGCAAACAGATGCACAACCTGTGAGTTTGACACTTCCATTACAAGAGGAGGCATTTGTAAGTCCTGTACTGTTTCCATTCTTTGATGGACTGATACCGGAAGGCTGGCTACTCGATGTGGCACTTAGAAATACTGATATCAGCATTCTTGATCGTATGTCGCTATTATTGTTATGTTGCAAAGATTGCATAGGCTCTGTTAGTGTTCTACCAAAAACATAAGAACCGGAGGTGATGTATTATGTGTAAATGTCTGTACTGTTATCAAGAATTGGAGAAAGGTCAGAAGGAATTTCATCCGAGATGCGCTCGAAAGTTTTTCCGGACTAAAGATATTCCTTCGTTGGAATACACGCATGACGATCTGGATAAGTTAGCCGAGCAAGTAATTCGCGCCCAAACATCTCTGACCGGTGTACAACCCAAACTGTCCCTAAACCTCAATAAATATGATGGTTGTAGCAGATTGACTATCGTGGGACTTTGGGGCGACTATATTTTCAAACCTCAAACGGAGAGTTATCCGCATCTACCGGAAAATGAGGATTTGACAATGCATCTTGCTGAAACGGCAAAGATAAAAGTTGTTCCTCACTGTTTGATACGTCTGGCAGATGGTGAACTTGGCTATATCACCAAACGCATAGACCGTGGCAAAAATGGTGAGAAGATAGATATGGAGGATATGTGTCAGCTAACTTTACACCCTACGGAGTATAAGTACAAGAGTTCGTATGAGCAGATTGCTAAGACTATTGTGCAATATAGCAGCACACCCAAACTTGACTTGGTCAATTATATGCAATTAGTGATATTTAGTTTTGTTACGGGCAATAATGATATGCATTTGAAGAACTTTTCTCTTTACCGACCATCTATAGTGTATCAACTGTCACCGGCATACGACCTTCTTAATGTTTCTATTGCAAATCCAAAAGACATGGAGGAATTGGCTCTTCCTCTTTCCGGACGAAAAACAAAAATAAGTCTTGATGACTTCCTGAATGCTGCCAAGACAATGGGGCTGGAGGAGAAAGTAGTATTGCGTCTCATAGATAATTTTCAAAAGGTTTTACCTAAATGGCTGGCACTCATACGAATCTCTTTTCTTGATGACGAAATGAAGAAAGCGTATGAAAATATCGTTGTCTCCAGGTTGGCTCGGTTGCAGAAAT
>JALEMF010000016.1 GCA_022768005.1 Bacteroidales bacterium
TACTGAACTACTTCATCGAACGTCAGACAAATGCCTCAGCAGAATCACTGAACTCAAAAATCAAATGCTTCCGGGCACAAGTGAAAGGAGTCAGAGATATACCTTTCTTCATGTATCGTTTAGCAACAGTTTTGGGTTAGCATCCGTACACCCTCCCCACAGGGTTTGTCGGTTGCGCCAATAAAGATTTTGATATAGAATTTCTATGCTGAGCGACATCTTTGGAAATCATAAAAAGTTTGGTTAGTAAATTTGTAAAAAAGTTTATTGGTGCAAATTTAACTTTTTTATGGCGAAAAAAAAGACTATTTATTCTTGGTATTTGACTGATAAAAGTTGTTTTGTTGTCCGATTTATACGAATTAGACACTTTTTTTTCGTCATTATACACAAAAAAAAAGACGGCTGAATTCTCAGCCGTCTGCTTGGTGGCGGGAGGAGGACTCGAACCTCCGACCTTTGGGTTATGAGCCCAACGAGCTGCCACTGCTCCACCCCGCGATGTTTTGGTAGTGCAAAGGTACAACCTTTTTTATTAGCAGGCAAGTTAAATAATGTTAAATAAACATTAAGAGGCTCTGACTCGTCCGACAAGTCCGACTCTTCTAAAAATTTTTCTCCGAAAATCCTACCCCCCTTCGGAAATAATCCTTAACTTTGTTATGGTAACAAAGTTCCATTTAAAAATATACTCTGACAGCAAGTCAAACTTAAAAGGTCTTTTTACTGATTATTGACACCAATTCGAATAAACTTAAAATGGACTCACTATGATTACAGATGACATAATTCACATCATAAAAGAATCACGTAGTAACGCTGTCAGGTCAGTAGATTTCTGTCGTGTTTTGATGTATTGGCATATAGGACAAAGAATTGTTGAAGAAGAACAATGTGGAAATATTCGTGCCGAATATGGAATCGGACTTATTAAAAATCTTGCTAATCAACTCGAACCTCAGTTCGGCAGCGGCTTTTCATACCGTCAACTCAATTTCAGCCGCCAGTTCTATCTTGAATACCCAAAAGTGAACGCACTGCGTTCACAATTTAACTGGACTCAGTACCGCACACTTATTCAGATATCAGATAAAGACAAACGAGCGTACTACGAACTTGAAGCAGCAAATAATAATTGGACTGCAAGGGAAATGGAAAGACAAATTCATTCAATGCTATATGAACGACTATTATTAAGCGCCGACAAAGAGTCCGTTTTGGCAGTTGCAAGACGAGAAAGAATACCGGAATCACCCAATGAGATTATAAAAGATCCTATGGTGCTTGAATTTCTTGGTTTAAAGAAAAATGCACATTACTACGAATCAGAACTTGAAACTGCATTAATTGACCATTTACAAGAATTTCTTCTTGAACTCGGTAATGGATTTACATTCGTTGCACGTCAGAAAAGACTTATCCTTGAAGATGACGAGTTTTTTGCTGACTTGGTATTTTATAATAGACTAATGAAGTGTTTTGTTATTATTGAATTAAAGACTGGAAAGGTAACTCACCAAGATTTAGGTCAACTTCAAATGTATGTCAACTATTACGATAGGTATGAAAAGTCTGTTGATGAAAACCCGACTATCGGCATACTTCTTTGCTCTGAGAAAAATGACACATTAGTCAAAATGTCACTTCCGGAAGATAATAATACGATATTAGCCTCAAAATATCAACTTTATCTACCTACTGAACAACAACTCATTGATGAAGTTGAAAAAGTTAAATCAGAACTTGGAAGAGACTCTTTATAAGAATCAATACCACAAATTGAACTATACGGAACCGCCGAGCTTTGCGAACAGAAAAAAAGAAAACGGTCATAAGACTCCTAAAGGAATTCTTTGACCGCTTCTATGATATCTCAGGTGGAGAATTTTTCAGAGAGTAAATGGGAGGAAGTCGGACTGGTCGGACTTTTCCTGATTTCCTAATCATCCTATTATCAAATTAGTGTAATATCTGATACCTGAGCCGTAGTTATAGACTGATTGGAATTCGAGGGTGATGTATTGATTGTCATAGCCCCACCATGTCACTCTTCTGCCGTTTGCTATTGACTGTGAAACTGCCGGTGCACCGTACATATTGTAAAGTTGATTGTAAAGATTATTGTAACGGTAGCCATCATAGTTTGACGTTGAATAACTGAATTGCGATGATGCAAGGTAGCCGTTGTTATAGTAAAGCATCACATCGGGCCAAGTGTAATTATATGCATTCAGATTTCTCATATACAGATAGTTGTCAGCATATCCGTCAACGTAATAGTTGCGAGCGAGGAAAATGTTTACTGAATTATCAAATGCCACTCCGAGTGCCACTCCCAATATTGCTTGCAATGGACTGATATGGCAATGCGGACGATAATGTACAGGTGGTGCAGGACGATGATAAGGACAAGGAGCAGGACGATAAGGACGTTGTGGAGGACGATGTATGTGTCCGTAGTGATTGCCGCCATAACCCGGACCCGGTCTGTAACCGCCATGGTCATGATGGTATCCGTCGTGTCCGCCGTGATTGTGTCCGTAATCAGGACGACCGCCGTTATTACCCGGACGGTAACCGCCGTTATCAGGTCTGCCACCATAGTCAGGACGTCCACCGTTATTACCCGGACGATAACCGCCATTATTGCCGCCATTATTGCCATTACCCGGACGGTAACCGCCGTTATCAGGTCTGCCGCCATGGTCAGGACGACCACCGTTATTACCCGGACGGTAAGAAGAACCTTTATCACCTCCGTTATCTTGATGACGATTATCTCTATTACCATTGTTACCACGGCTCGGACGGTTAGGTTGACTGCCTTGTCTTCCGCCACGGTCACGCTGTTCGCTGCCATTACGCGAGCCTCTTTCAGAAGCGGATATTTCCGGTATCATCATTGCACCGCAAACGAGGCAGATTGTCATAATGTAAAAAAATCTTTTCATTGTCGTAATGTTTAAAAGTGAACTTTCTGTTTTTCTTTCTATGATGAAAAATTAATCGTTAAGTTTAATACAGACTGCAAAAATAAGACAAAAATGCGAAAAATTTTCCCTTTCAGGAAAATTAAAGAGAATGATTGAGTCAGACCGGTCGGACGGGTCGGACCTTTCCTAAGCCATTTTTGCTTTATCGTACTCTGCCCTATCCTTCATAATGCCTGTCATATTATCGAGCGACCAGTTTACAAGGTTTTCAAAGACAGGAATAAATGTCATTGCACGGGGAGTGAGCATATATTCCACTTTCGGCGGAACTTCAGGATAAATCTTCCTGCTCACAAGCCCGTCTGCCTCCAGAGAGCGCAAAGATGAAATGAGGACTTTTGACGAAATGTCCGGAATCTTCTTCAATAAAGCGGAAAAACGTGTGTTACCGGAATTTTTAAGCGTGTAAATAATCACTAACTGCCACTTGCCGCAAATACGCGAAAGAATATTGCGGATAGGACAATCCTGAAAAATAATTTCTTTTATCTGACGTGCCATAACTTATTAATATTCTCATTAGTGTACAAAAGTAACTAATATCCGAAATATACGCCAACCCACCAATGTTAAACAATTATAAAAATGATTTTGTTAACACATTGAAAGTCAACAAAAGTTACCTCGAGGTAACGTAGTAACTCGAAAGTAAGTTCTTGTATACAACACTTTCCGTTCATAATTTTGCATCGTCAAAACGAAATAACAACTAAACATCAATTCAATATGAAAACTCCAAAAACAATTATCAGCGCAGCAAACGTAACTGCTGCAAACTTCGGTAAATTCTCCAATCTTAACGATTACGTTCTTGAACTCGGACCGGAAGTAAAAATCCCGGGCAAAGTTTTCGGTGGCGGAGCAGTAGGAGCAACAGGCGGTGAATTTTCATTCCAATCATTTGCACCGGGCAGCGAAACCGGTTTTCTCCATACACATAAAAATCACGAAGAACTCTACTTCTTCCTCAGCGGAAAAGGTGAATTCCAAGTAGATGGCGAAGTATTCCCTATTGAAGAAGGCAGCGTAGTGAGAGTAGCACCTGACGGCAAACGCTCAGTTCGCAACAACGGTAACGAACCGCTCGTAATGCTCTGCGTACAGTACAAAGGTAACACATTTACTGCTGAAGATGCAAATGACGGAAATATCCTCAGCGAAAAAGTAAACTGGTAATCACAGGTCTCCCCTCATAACCAAACTATACAGGCTGTGTCAATACTGATGCAGCCTATTTTTATCCTTAATCAACTATTCCTATTCGTCAAAACCGTGCAAATGCACAGAATTTACGAATAGGGTTCGGTTTTAACTCCTAAAACGGTAACTATTCAGCGAAAATCGTCCATTACCAAAAGTTGCTAATATTGGCACTTTTTGGTAATGAGATAGCTACTCGCATCTAAAAAAATACGGGCTATGACGTAATTTTACACATTGATTTCCGTTAAATAATGGAGCGACACGGTAAGTATGTGCTCACCTTTAATTTTCACATTATAATGAAAAATTTTGCAGCAATAGACTTTGAGACAGCAAACCAACACCGTTCAAGCGTGTGCAGCGTAGGTGTAGTGATAGTGCGCAATGGAAAAATCGTAGATGAATATTACAGTCTTATCTATCCTTATCCTGAATTTTTCACACGCTTCACCACAGCCGTTCACGGACTTACGATGGAGGACGTGGAAGATGCACCAATATTTCCTCAAGTGTGGGAAGAAATAGAGCCGAAAATAGAAGGGTTGCCACTCGTGGCGCATAACAGCCCCTTTGATGAAGGTTGCCTCAAAGCCGCATTCCGGGAATACGGAATGAAATACCCTTGCTACACGTTTTACTGCACTTGCACAGCGGCTCGCCGACATTTCGGCAATAAACTGCCTAATCATCAATTAGACACGGTATCAGCCGCCTGCGGGTTCGACCTCTCAGCCCATCATAATGCTCTTGCAGATGCTGAAGCGTGTGCGGCTATCGCCTTAGAAATTCTTTAGCATACACGACAAAAAAGCGAGGCATATCAACTGATACACCTCGCTATTTTATATTTAAAATATTTATCAGAACCAGAAAGAAACACCGATTGCAGGGCAAGCTGCATTCACTTTATAGTCTGCAGTAAATTCCTTAACGTAATTCGGTGAACCTGCTGCCTTGAGGAGCAAATCCTCGTAAGTGCAAGTAGCATTATCGCGACCGAGACCTGCAACGTACAGCATAGAGAAATCTATTGCAAAATTCTTTACAGGACGGAATGAAAGACCTACAGACGGCTCTATTTTAGTCATACCCGGAGTTTCCGGATTGTAGCAATCCTGATGCATAGGCGCAGTGTCAATCATAAGTCCCGCACGAAGGTCAAGACGATTTGTAGCTGCCCACTGCGCACCGAGGTGATAAGTCATAGAGTTCTTATAGTCCTTCAAGATATGCTGGTTAAAACCTTGAAGTTTTTCACTTAAGAAATCAATGTTCAAGTCTTGGTATTGCTTCCAGAAAGAGAGTTGGAAATCGGCAGCAAGAGTAAGCGACTTGATTGGCTTGTAACTAACACCGAAGTTAAGCACGGATACGCAAGGCATTTCTGCCCTGAAGTCTGCTTCATTGATAAGTCCTACTTTTTCTTCAAGAATATATTTAGCCAAATCGTTAGCGTAACTTACAGTAGCAGTACCGGCCGCAACTTTCATCATCATCTTGGAACGATAATTCAAGCCGAGTGACCATTGGTCGTTAATATCATAAAGCACACCTACATTGTAGCCCAGAGCAACGTCAGCAGTACCTTTAAGGTTCACTGATGCAGGAACAATATCTCCGAAGCGCTGTTGTACTCCTTGCTGAGCAAGCATATAGTCAAGAGTAGTAGGAGAAATAAGTCCCTTGTTAAGGTCAACTTTACCCCAAGTAATCATAAGACCTGCGCCGACAGACAAGTTCGGGAGTATTCTCCAGGAAGCAGTAGGCTGCACAGTGTAAGTGGACAGTTTTACCTTTTGATTAAGCAATGCACCGTCCCAGTCATTAGTCCAGTTGATATTACTTCCGTAGGGAGTATAAAAGGATACACCCACCTTCAAATTATCATAAACGGAAAAACCGAGGTTAAAACTCAATGGAGTGCTTGCGGGATTATCAGCCTTGAATTCTTCGCCTTCAGGATTAGTAGCCTTAGCAGTGGCAAAGATTGCGGTAAAAGAGCCGTTAAAGTCAATTTTCTTATTCATAAAACCCATACCTGCAGGGTTAAAGAACATACTTTCAGCTCCGAGCTTTAGTGCTGTACCGGTATGTCCCATACCATTTTGTCTCGCACTGAGGGAATTTACCTGGTATCCCTCCGCATAGAGAGAAAGTGTAGTCGCAATCGCTGCGAACAATGTAGCTATTTTCTTCATAAAATAGGATTATTAATTAAAAACGGCTGCAAAGGTACTCATTTTTGTCCTAAGAACCTAACATTTTGTTCTATTTTTCATATTTTGTGGTCAGATTTCAACTTTATAGTATAAATTGTGTCAGAAACAAGTAAAAAGGAAAGAGGCCACATCAATGCGATGCGACCTCTTCAATTAATTTTATTTACTAACTAAATATTATCAAAACAATTTAGTCTTGTTAGGATTGATGCACACACCGAGTATAGCATCACTTGTTTCACCATAGCGGAAACATTTCTTCTTATCAGGGTCGTAGTAAACGATACCTTGACCAAGACGAGATGCATCATTTGCTACAGGACGGAAACCGAAGTAAACACGACCTGTTTCCTTATCAAGGGCGAGCTGACTGGTGTAAACACCTTCATCAGCAGTAGTATTGATCGGGTCTGCCTCCATAGCTATTTTAACAGTAGCATCTCCCATAGCAACAGTACTGTTGTAATCAGGCAAGTTGTACACGTTAAGACCTTCATCAGCAGCAAGACGCCAGATGTAAAGTTGCTTACGTTCTTCATCGATAGTGAATGTACGAAGTTTAATACCTTGGCAAATGATCTGGTAAGGTGATTCAGCCTTATCGGCATCAGCCTTGGTAGTATAGATATCAGAGTCTTTGAAACGGAAAATACCGTTACCTGAATAGTTCTTAGCCCAATACCACATACCCTTTGAATCACGATAGTGACCTGCTGAGATGGCACCGTAAGCAATACCGCGTCCGTAGTAAGGAATATATTCATTATGGAATGTGTATTCAGAACGTTGACCTGTAGATGTAGCACCTACGACTTCACCGCGAGCGGTAAGGTCAATAGCACTTACACCCTGGTTACGGTCAGAGTAATACAACTTACCGTTTGCAACGAAACCTTGGAACGGGTCATTGAATGCATATCCGCCGACGTTGGTGATAACAGTGTTAACACCTGTACCGTCAACACGCATAGCAGTGATAAGACCGTCACCGAGTGTACCTGATTCGTCGTTTACGTAGTAATATTGTTTACCGGCATCAAGAATGTAAATCCAGCCTTCCTTAACTTTCGCACCCTCTTCGTTTTCTATCTCAACTTCACCGTAGCAGATGTTGAAAGGAGAGTTACCGGATTTGACACCCATATCGAATGGCATCACCTTAGTACCCTTAGGAAGTAAAGAAGAATCGATAAGTTTGATAGCCTTGATATTACCATCGCGCTGAGCGTAGTAAAGTGTAGGAGCCTCAATAGAAGAACCAACTTGTACGTTCAAGTAAGCATCTTCAAGACGGCGGTTTTCACCATCAAGGTCAAAGTATGTCTGGATTTCAATCTTTTGAGAACCTATATTCTTGAAAGAAACTTCACCCGGATATTGAACAGTGCCATCGCTTTCAGCATAGCCTGTAAATGAAGTGATAGGCTTACCGTTAGCATCAACAGTACCGTCCGGGAAAGTCCATTCGTAGCGTACTCGAAGGTTTTCAGGGTTCGGAAGAGCAAGTTTGAATGAAACCTTAGTGTCATTGATTTCAATAATGTCTGTTGACTGGCTCTCGATAGAAAGAGAAGGAGCAATGTCAAAAATCATAAGAGGCTCTTCTTTGTAGCCAACTCCGTCAAGAGTTAATCTTACAGTGTATTGACCTGCTTTAGCGTATTTGTGAACCGGATTTGCTTCAGTAGAAGTAGTACCGTCACCGAAGTCCCAAGTGAATGTTCCCGTTTTAGCGGAAGTGTTGGTGAACTGAATACTCGAAACTACGTAATAGTCGAGCGTGTATTGGTCGCCATCAACACTATAACTAAAGTCAACATCCTCTGAAGGAATGTTAATATAGTCTGCTTCTTTGTCAACGCAGGCAGTCATAGCGACTGCAGCTGCGAAGAAAAGGGCTATTTTATTAAATAATTTCATAGTGAATGAATGTTATTATGTAGTTTGACGTATTAGTTGATTGTAATTTCACGCTTATCTGATGCAATACCTTCATTGCCTTCAGTGTCATATACGTGGAACTCAGCCTCAAGAACGTAATTACGATTAAAGTTAACAGCGTAAGACTTGTTAGCAGTATCGTAAATCCATTCTTCGAATGAAATCAACTCAAGGAGTTGCTTGAATGCAGGATAGTATTCCGGACGTACTGTTGAAACGATAGCACCGGCATCGTCATCGTAGCGGCAGAATACCCAGTTACAAGATTTGTAAACAGGATAGTAGTTAATGCCTTCAATCGGTTCATAGTCCTTAGCCACTTCATGATAAACTTTTTTGCCTTGTTCATCAAGAGTAATATAGTAGTAACCTACGATACCTGCATCGTAAGCGGTAGTAGTAGTGAACCAACGGTCAGACTTGTCACCCGCACCGTTATCGGACTTCATCTGAATGTCTGTAGGAAGATTAACACCGTGAGCGGCATTAGCTTCAGCAAACTGTTCATTTGTGAACGGATAGTTGATGTAAGCGTATTTAAGTGCTTCGTAGTAAGTGTCATCTTTAGTAAGATAATCCACTACAGTCTTCTTAAACTCGTCAGCAAAGCCTTCAGGGAAGAAACCGTCGAACTTGAATTGGTCCCAAGTGGCAACGTTAGCCCAAGTGACAGGAGACAAAGTAGAAGAAGTAGGAACTTGTCCTGAGATTACGAATTCGTGTCCGTCCCATTCAGCAAGAGAGTGAGCGAAAGATACTACGCTTTGATTAGTGCGGACAACGTCAGAGTTAGCCACTGATTGTGAATACTTGAGAGTAGTTCCGCAGAGCTTCACTGTTGCTTCAGCAGTTTCATTACGAGTGATTTTGTACCACACTTCACTGTGATCAGGCACGTGCTTGTCCTCAGTGTAGTATTTACCTTTGAACTCGAAATTTTCACCGGCTTTACATGCAGTGGAAGTAACTTCCCAATAGCAAGTCGGGAGTCTTTCACCCATTTCCGTTTTGTCTTTGAACAAATCGTGCTTAGCGCAAGAAGAGAGAGCGACTAATGCAAAAGCCAGAATACTTGATTTATATAATAATTTCATATCGTTTTATCGTTAAATGTTGATTATAAAACTTTTTACGAGTTATTCTTCAGTCAAACTTTTGCGTGTGCCTGCCTGTTCCGCCCAAATCATAGGCTTGCGGAGCCATTGATAGTTCTTGTAAGCACCAAGACGTTCAAGTTCTTGTCTGTTGTACTTATCTTCAGTTTCAGGGTCGTAGTTTAGACGTTGAATCCAAGTATTTTCCTTTTCAGCTTCAGTCAAACCGTCAACCCAATATGCAGAATAGAGGTTGTAAGGACGACGAAGTGTAGGATAAATGATTTCTTGAGCATCACCGATACCGTAGTTGTTACGCTTGTCAGAGAAGTGATAACGACGCATATCAGTGAATTGTTCCGGTTGCATATACATTGAGATGTATTTCTGCTCCATAAGGTCAGAAAGAGTGTAGTTTGCTTCATCAAAGAACCAATGTTTGTTACCTACTTCAGTACATGCTTTTGTCTTAGGAGTTACAGAACTTGCCAAGTTCTCAAGGAACGCAGTTTCAATGTGTTCAAAACGTAAGCGGTTTGTTTGGTTAACTTTTTCGTTAGTGTTAGGCACACAACCTTCACCCGGGTAAAGACCCTCATTGTCTGCAAGGAAACGTTCAAGGTGACGTTCAATATTGTGTTGAGTAGCCTCTTTAGCGAGTTGACATGCACGAGCTTTATTGCCCATCCAGTACTGTGCTTCTGCCTGAATGAAGTAAAGTTCTTCCATTGTGAACAAGCAGTTGTAAGCATCATTTCCGCCTGCGTATGCACCTGCGTAAAGTTTCGGATAGTGTGCTTGCTTGTAAGTAGAACCTGCACCGATGTTGTTTTCAAGGCAACGGTACATTACACTTGGAGAAGATACAGTTGCTGATTTAGGACCTGATTGCGGTACCATAAGCAAGAACAAACGAGGGTCAGTACCATAACCGTTATCACGGTTCCAAGTACCTTGGTTGTCAGTTCCCGGGTTAAGAAGACCGAGAAGGTCAACAGCGAAGAATTTAGAAGGAACTGCTGAAGTAAGTTCGTTTGCACGAGATTCCCACGAGTTGATTTTAGGTTGGCTTTCACTCCAAGGAGCGTTTTGTTCACCTGTACCGCCTGAGAATACGTAACGAGGTTCATTACCGAACCATGCACCGTAACGAAGGTCACCTGAACGCCAAATATCTATAGCCTTTTGAGCAGCATCGTAAATAGCCTGGCAAGTAGCGGCACTTGTATCAATGTTAGGAATATTGCGAAGAAGAAGACGAGCCTTGATAGCATATACAAGACCTTTCCACATCTTAAGGTCACCTGCATAGATGCGGTCCATAGTTTGAGAAATAGGAAGGTTTGATGGATTGTTGATATAGTTATCGTCTTCGTAAAGTTTGCACAACTCATCAATTTCTTCAAACATATATTTATATATAGATGCTTGAGTATCGTATTTAGGTGCATTTGAGAGGTAAGCCTCAGTACGCGGCATATCACCGAATGCATCAGTAGTGAGCTGCATTGACATCAACTGGATAGTGCGGGCAATCAATTCAAAGTTCGGAGAATTAACGGACCTGGAATTTTCAATAAGAATATTACCGTTACGGCCGATATCGTAGAAGTGACGACGCCACTGCGGGTGACGGTTCATTGAAAGAAACTCCCAACCGCTCTTATATGCGTAAGAACCGGTCTGGCTTTTACCCATAGTGGTGAGGCACTGTGACAAGTAGATGTAATATTCTGCATGGTCATATACGGATTGATTTGCATAGAAAACCAATACCGGAAGTGCTTGACTCGGTTCGTTGGTGTGAGCCTTGTCCGGGTTGACATTGTCTTTAAGAACATCTTCACAACCGGTGAGGCTTATCCCCAACAGAAGAGACAGTGCTATATATTTTAATTTATTCATATCTTTTTTGCTATTGAGGAAGATTATTAGAATGTTAAGTTCACGTTAAAGTTGAAGCTGCGGAGTGATGGAACTGAGTAGTTATCAATACCCATGCTACCTGTACCTGATGCTACGCCTGACATGATTTGAGGGTCACTGCCGGTGTATTTGGTAAGAAGGAAGAGGTTACGTCCTGTGAGAGAACATTTAAGACCTTTGATTGGGTTTGAACCGCCGAGTTTCTTCATATACTTGCTGAAATCGTATGCTACTGTCACGTAACTCAAACGAATGTAAGAACCATCTTCGATAAAGTTTGAAGATACGTTGTAGAAGTAGTTGGAGATTGTCTGTTGGTCAAGAATGATAGGCTTGGTGTTCGGAGCGTATGTTCCATCTGCTTGTTCTACTACGCCTTTGAAGATTGCTTCACGGTTACGATAGTTTTCAAGAATGTAAGCCTGACCGTTTGAAAGGAGTCCGCGACCTGTAACATTTGCAACGTCACCACCTACACGACCGTCAACGAGGAATGACACTGAAAGGTCTTTCCATGTGAAGTTAGAGCCGAAACCGAGCAAGAAGTCAGGTTCACGATTACCGATAAGCACACTCTTTGTAGGATTGATTTTAGGATAACCGTTTTCGTCACAGATTACTTGACCGTCATCAGTTCTGAGGTAATCCTTACCTGTGATAGAAGTACTTGAACCGTTAAGGTAAGCAGATGCGAAGATATCACCGAATTGTCCACCTTGGATTTCAGTAATTCCGTCAGGCAATGATTTTACCTTACCGCGGTTAAGAGAGAAGTTAAGAGTTGCTGTCCATTGGAAGTCACGGTTTTGAATAATGTCTTGGCTGAGTGTTGCTTCAACACCTGTATTTTCAAGGACACCTTCATTACGTGTTTGCAAAATAGTACCTGCTGCCGGTGATACACGAACTGTCACAATTTGGTTGTCAGCAGTTGTTGAATAGTATGCCAGGTCAAGTCTTGTCTTTGAATTGAAGAAACGCAAGTCAGCACCAATTTCCCATGTTTTAATCATTTCAGGTTGCAAATTTTTATCCGCAATAGCAGTAGTCGGGTCTATTGAGAAACCACCGTCAGGGAATGTAGCCCATTTCTTATAAGAAGGAGTGAAAAGATAACTTGAACAGTCCTTACCTACTTTTGCCCAGTTACCACGGATTTTACCGTAAGAGAACCAGTCGTTATGCAAGTTGAAAAGTTCAGAGAAGATTACACCGGCAGTAAATGACGGATAGAAGTAAGATTTTTTCTGTGCTTGTAGCAAGCGAGAAGTAGTATCAATACGTCCTGTCGCAGAAACTTGTACCATACCTTTGTAGTCATAACGGAGTTCACCGAAGTAACCGTATTTATTCCAACTTGTGTGGTAAAGAGAAACGTTTGAAGTAGAGAACCAGTTGTCTGAGATATTATTTAATGAGTAGAAGTCACCGCCGAGAATAAATTCAGTACCGTCAATACCTGCTTCAAGTCCATTGTACTCAGTGTATTCACTACCGACGAATGCTGATACGTTGTGATCTTTTGTGATATCGTATGAATAGTTGATAAGACCTTGTACAACTAATTTATTACCTCTTGAAGGAGTGAAAGAATACGTACCCATACGTGAAGCGTACGATTCGTAAAGTGCACTATTCTTAAGTTCATCAAGTGAAACTGTAAATTCGTCACCTTTGAAACGTTGACGAGTATAAGAATCGTAAGTAGAGTGAGAACGGTCGTTACTTACTTTTGCAGTAAACACGAGATTCTTGATTGGTTCCCAAGAAAGTGAACCGTTGAGGATAACACGCGTGCTTTCAGTCTTTGAATCGTCCATATAACGGCTGTAATACGGAGATAGAGTAGCATTAATACGCTGACTGTCAGTAAGTGAAGCCCAATCGTCGTATCTGTTTGACCAGTTAGGATAACCTTCAAGTGTACGGTAGTCACTCATATCTTTGTTGACAGCCCAACCGTAGATAGTTGACATTGAGTTACCGAACCCGCGTGATTTTGTATCAACATAGTTAATTGAAGCCAAGGCCTTTACGGTTTTTGACAACTTGAATTCACCTTTAAGGAACATACCGAGTTTCTTCTTGTAGTCGTCGTGTACAACACCTTCAGCATCAAGGTAGTTAACAGAAGCGTAAGCAGAGAACTTTTCGCTACCGCCTGACACTGAGAAGTCATATTTCTGTTGGAAACCAGTACCGAGGAAGTTACCGAGGTTGTCATAAACCTGCTCATCAGAATTAAGACGAGGACCCCAACCGCCTGCGCTGTTTGAAACGTAGAAACCGTTGCTACCAGGTCCGTAAACCTTTTGAAGATGCGGAGTGTTAAGCGTATTGGAAATTTCCCAACCACCTGATGCGGTAGTTTTCAATTCACCTGCTTTACCACTCTTGGTAGTGATAAGGATTACACCATTAGCACCTTCAGTACCGTAAAGTGAAGAGGCTGCAGCACCTTTAAGTACACTCATCGTTTCAATATCATTCGGGTTGATATCAGCCATTGAAGTTGCTGAGCCGCTGATTGCCATACCATCGATTACGAATAGCGGTTGGTTGTTCTGAGTATTGTTTATTGAAGAAATAGAGCGGATAACGATTTGTGAAGCAGAGTTCGGAGAACCGCCCGCCATACCTACTTGAACACCGGCAACCTTACCTTGCAATGTATTTACGAAGTTTGTACTTTGACCTGCAGTAAGTTCATCGCTGTTAAGTGCCTGAACGGCATAGTTCAATTTTTTCTTTTCTTGAACTTGTCCCATGGCTGTTACAACAACTTCTTGAAGAACTGTTGAATTTTCAGTCATTACAATGTCAACCACATTTCGGCTGCCTACTTTCTCCGTAACGGTATTCATACCGACGTAAGTAAACACCAAAACTGCATCGTCGCTCTTGACGTCGATTGAATATTTTCCATCTATGTCAGTGCTGGTACCCACCTGAGTACCTTTCACCATAACCGATGCACCAATCACCACGTCACCGTCACTCGCTTGTGTGACAGTACCTGTGACGGTGCGACCCATCATAGTCACCGTTACGATAGAAAACAACAGAAACAATAACTGTTTTTTCATAATTAATTTGTCATTTAGTTTTATTTTGGATTAGGTAATTAATTTTCCACCTATCAGGTTGGTATTTAAGGGGTTTGTCAAACGATTGTAAGTCGAATTCTGCGGTGTTTGACAGGACTGCTTTTTTTGCTGCTGACTTATGTTATACTTACTTGTTCTCTATTCTTGACAAAGTTACTCTATTTTTTTCAATTCAAACATATCTTTTTCATCAAAACTAACACCCTTTACGAATTATAAACATATTTTCACAATAGCATTTATGTTAAAACCTTAAATTTTAACTATTAATACCTGAATAAAGAGTCAAACAAGTCATACCGGTCCGAAACGTCGGACAAGTATGACTCATCGGACTACTCATCGGACTTTCACTACTCGCAGGGCGTATTTTTTCTTGGCACAGTAATTGCATTGTAAACTATTATGATTAACTTTGCAAAGAGTTATCTCAACGCAATATTTACTAATATAATATCAAATTTTATCAATGGAAGTTATTAAACCGGGAAAGTACGTAGAATTAGGCTACGACCTTTACAGCATTGACGCTGATGGACACGAAACACTTATGCATCAGACAGATGCTGAAGATCCTGAAAGTTTTGTTTTCGGTGTCACAAGAGGTCTTATCAATCCTCTTGAAAAAGACCTTGACGGCAAAGCACAAGGTGACGAATTCGATGTTGTTGCCAAGCCGGCTGAAGCATTCGGCGAATACGATCCGGAGCAAGTTGCCACTCTTGAAAAGGGCATTTTTATGGTTGACGGCAAATTCGACAGTGAATTCATCAAGCCGGGTGCTTACGTGCCTATGATGACTGCTGAAGGTTTCCACATAACAGGACTTGTAAAAGAAGTTACAGGTGAAACAGTAATTATGGACTTTAATCACCCTCTCGCAGGCAAGGGTGTACGCCTTAAAGGTAAAGTTCTCACGGTAAGAGACGCTACTCCGGAAGAATTACAGCCTTCTCACGGTTGCGGTTGCGGCTGTGGTCATGACCACGGTGACTGCGATTGCAATGACGATGATTGCGGCTGCAATGAAGGTCACGACCACTGCGGTTGCGGTGACGGTTGCTGCCACTAATAGTATTACCCCATAAAGAAAGCGGGTTGCATCATTCTTATCTGATGCAACCCGCTTTTTATTTTTGATAGCAATTATTATTCACCTGCAGTGGCAAGCGGTGCGGCTACTGTGTAAACACGTGCAGCAAGTTCCTGGTCAAGCATATAGTGACCCATACCATTATCACCGATAAGACGGAATTTATCAATAAGAACTTGTGCATTTTCCTCTACCTCAACTTGTTCTGTTACGAACCATTTAAGATTTTCGCGAGTAGCGTAATCTTTTTCTTCTTCAGCGAGAGCGAAAAGATTATTGATGAGTGAAGTCACCTTACGTTCATGTTCAAGAGTTGCCACGAATGCGTCAAGCGGGGTATCCCATTTCACAGGGACTTCAGCGATAGGTTTAAGCACCACCTTACCTCCGCGACTGTTGATATAGTTCATAAAAATGAGTGCGTGGTCCTGTTCTTCCTTGAATTGAACTTTAAACCAGTTTGCAATGCCCGGTCTTCCGGCTGCTTCAAAGTTCATACCCATAGAAAGGTAAAGATAAGCAGACCATAGTTCTGCATTAATTTGCTCATTGAGAGCATCTTCCATTTTTTTACTAAGCATAGTATTTTTGATTTTAAAACGTTGTATGTTAGTTAGCGGCTTGTTTGCGAATTACATATTTCTTGTCATGCACTTCGCAGACAAACGACTGATTGTCTTTATCCATTACAATATCTTCTACTTCAAGGAGTTCGCTCGCCTTGGTCATAAAGATAATTTTCATTCTGTCTGACACTGACTGTGCTATCGCATTCTTATAAGTCGCTGCAATGCTGTCACTTGCTGAGAATGGAGCATTTGGGAGCAGAATAGTTTCAGCCGGGAAATCCGCAACTACTGAAGCCGGGTCGTAAGATACCGTTATTTCATCATCATCTTTAACAAGCCAAGTACCTTTTGCGTTAATAGTACCTGATGCGGAAAAAGTAATAGCCTGAAGGAAACCTTGCTCGGAAGTGAGCGAGGAAGTCACGTTTACAAGACCGCTGAATTGCACTTCGCCTTCAAGTTTATCCGGTGTCCTGGTCACTACGAAAGTACGAACACATACCACGTTCGCATCTTTACCGCTTTCAATCTGTGTAGGCGGACACGTCCATGTTCCTTCAAGGTTTTCTGCAAGCATTTCCTTGCCATTGCATGATACGAACACTGAAACGCATACTATGACTACAATCAATAGCAATGCCGCTGATATTAAAACTTTTTTATTTTTCATCACCTTATTATATTTTAACAATATATATATAATATATATAACGAAATAGTCTGTAAAAAGTTTATTCGCAAGTGCCAAAAATGTGTCGGAAAATAATGTCGGTTGCACCGATATTCTCCTTAATATACTTCTTGGCAACTGTTGCCGCCTTTTCTCTTGCTTCAGAATCGGATACGAGCAGAGTCAGCACTTTTGACGTCTCCTGAGTGCTTTTGACACTGAATGCGCCTCCTGCCTTTATCAAGTCTTTTGCTTCCTTGAATTTATTATACTTGGGACCGAAAACTATCGGCATTCCGTAAACTGCCGCCTCATTAATATTATGAATACCGGCACCGAAACCTCCTCCGATGTATGCGATTTTGCCGTAACGATATATTGTGGAAAGTTTTCCGAACGAATCTATTATCAATCCTCTGACGTCAGGGGCAATACCGGTTTTGATAAACTCTTTTTCGTATTCAGATAGAAACAATACTTTACCGGACTTGATAGAACTCTTCAGGAGTGCCAGACGGTGGTCATTAAATTCGTGAGGTGCTATAATAAATGTAATTTCCGGGTGAGAGTTAAGCCATGCAGTATAGTGCAATTCATCTGCATGCCAACTGCTGCCGAAAATAATATCCACGCCTTTGCCTCCTCGCAATTCCTCTATTCCCGGGATATGTGCGGGAGAAGACATAATCTGAGTAACACGATCAAAACGTGTGTCACCCGCGATTGTCACATTTGTAATACCTATAGAAGATAATAGCGCTGCGGACTCTTTGTCTTGCACAAAAAGATGCTTGTAGCATTTCAGCACTTCACGCATAAAGCCTCCGTAGCTCCTGAAGAAAAGTTGCGACGGACGGAATATGGCGGATATGATATATACCGGGATATTTCTTCGTGAAAGTTCCTGAAGGTAGTTGCCCCAAAATTCGTATTTCACAAAAATTGCCATTGACGGATTCACGATGCCTATGAATTTTACGACATTTTCCTTAGTATCAAAGGGTAAATACGCCACGGCATCAACTTTGTCGTAGTTTTTTCTCACTTCGTAGCCCGAAGGCGAAAAAAAAGTAAGAAGAATTTTTGTCTGCGGATATTTCGCCTTTATCTGCTCTATCAGCGTCCTGCCCTGCTCAAATTCACCGAGTGACGCTGCATGAATCCAAATTGGTCTATCCTCGCTATTAAAAATAGATGACAAGTAGTCAAAGGACTCTTGTTGTCCTCTGACCATCTGCGATACTTTATGACTTTTTATAGCTGCCAACTTAGCGGCGCCGGCAAAAATTCGAATTGCGGTGTTGTATAGCCAATTCATTACAACCTTGAATAAGCAGTTATGCCTGAGGGAGTTTTATCCTTTCAATACCGAGTTCGATACGACGGATAGTTTCTTCTTTTCCAAGCAGTTCTGTGATGTCAAACATGTGTGGTCCTTTACATTCTCCCACAACTGTAAGACGGAACGCATTCATCACATTACCCAAGTGATAACCATGTTCTGCAATCCATGCAAGCACGATTTGTTCCTGCGATGCTGATGAAAAATCTTCAATACTCTTAAGTATATCAATAAGGTCTGAAAGAATAAGCGGCATCTGTTCTGACCAACGTTTCTTCACTGCCTTTGCATCGTAATCTACCGGCTCTACAAAGAAGAATTTACTTTGAGCCCAAAGGTCTTTCACAAAGTTTATTCTGTCTTTCACAAGAGCTACAACGCGTGTTATATATTCACTTGTAAACTTGTCTGTATCAACACCTTCACTCTTCAGCACAGGAATAAACATTTGTGCCAACTTTTCATTGTCAATCTGCTGGAGATAGTGGTGGTTGAACCACTTACCTTTTTCAAAATCGAATTTAGCACCTGAGCGTGAACATCTGTCGAATGAGAACTTTTGGATAAGCTCGTCCATTGACATTATCTCAGTATCATCACCCGGATTCCAGCCAAGCAGTGCGAGGAAGTTAATCACGGCTTCAGGGAGATATCCTGCTTCACGGTAGCCTGATGAAATTTCACCGCTCTTAGGGTCATGCCATTCAAGAGGGAATACAGGGAAACCGAGACGGTCACCGTCACGCTTGCTAAGTTTACCTTTACCGTCAGGCTTGAGGAGCAACGGGAGATGTACGAATTGCGGCATTGTATCTCTCCAGCCGAATGCTTCGTACAGAAGAACGTGAAGAGGAGATGAAGGCAACCATTCTTCACCGCGAATGACGTGTGTCACTTCCATCAAGTGGTCATCAACGATGTTTGCCAGGTGATAAGTAGGAAGGTCATCGGAACTCTTGTATAGAACCTTGTCGTCAAGGATTGAAGAGTTTATCACAACTTTTCCGCGGATAAGGTCATCTACTTCAACGTCTCTGCCCGGCTCGATAAGGAAACGGACAACGTATTTTTCACCTGCTGTAATAAGTGCGTCAACCTCTTCCTTACTCATAGAGAGAGAATTGCGCATCTTAAGCCTTGTAGTGGCATCGTACTGGAAATTAGGATTTTCAGCGTGAGCCTTTTCAAGTTCTTCAGGAGTATCAAAAGCGATATATGCTTTACCTGCATCAAGGAGAAGTTTTACGTGTTCACGATAAATATCACGTCTTTCACTTTGCTTGTAAGGACCGTATTTACCACCTTCCTTGACACCTTCGTCAATCTTTATTCCAAGCCAGTTAAGTGCTTCATTTATATATTCCTCTGCACCGGGAACGAAACGACGAGAGTCTGTATCTTCAATACGTAGTATCATTGTGCCGCCATGCTGACGAGCATACAAATAGTTGTAAAGCGCAGTGCGGACACCACCGATATGTAGCGGACCTGTAGGCGACGGAGCAAAGCGTACTCTTACAGGACGCGAATTATTATTATCGTTAGCCATTGTGTATAGTTTGTATATTGCGTACAAAATTACTAAAAAAAAGTGAATTTGTGAATTATTTATCACAAAATCTGAATATATACACCTAACCACCTGATTTTCAGACTTACAAATTAAAAGCAAAAAAGGTTGCGCCACTCGGCGCAACCTTGGGATTTCAGTGTTTTATCGGTAAAAAGATTCTTATTTACCTTAAGTGATTAAGAAAGACGCGAGCGGATAGCCTCGGTTTCTTTCTCGTAACCGGGCTTGGCAAGGAGAGCAAACATATTTTTCTTATATGCTTCAACTCCCGGCTGATTAAACGGATTGACTCCGAGAATATAGCCGCTGATACCGCAGGCTTTCTCAAAGAAGTAAATAAGTTCACCCAGACATTCTTCACAAAGGGAATCAACTGTGATGTGGATATTAGGTACGCCGCCGTCAACGTGTGCGATGCGTGTACCGAGTTCCGCCATCTTATTGACCTCGTCAACACGACGAGAAGCAATATAATTGAGTCCGTCAAGATTTGCCTCGTCAGTAGGAATAACGGCTTTGTGGCGTTGGTTTATCACAGAGATAACAGTTTCAAAGATAGTTCTCTCACCATCTTGAATCCATTGACCCATAGAGTGAAGATCCGTAGAGTTATCCACAGCGGCGGGGAAAATACCCTTGTGGTCTTTACCCTCGGATTCGCCGTAAAGCTGTTTCCACCATTCAGCAAAATAGTGAAGTTTCGGGTTGTAGTTAACTAAGATTTCAATTTTCTTACCTGCAGCATAAAGTGCATTACGAGTCTTGGCATAAAGCATAGCCATATTGTCTTCAACACCTTGTGCAGTGGCTTTCTCCATTTTTCTTGCGCCTTCCACAAGTTTGCGGATATCAAAACCTGCAACTGCGATTGGCAAAAGACCCACAGGAGTAAGCACAGAGAAACGTCCGCCAACATTGTCAGCGATGACGTATGTCTTGTAGCCTTCTTCCGTAGCAAGCTGACGGAGTGCGCCTCGTTTTGCATCTGTGATTGCCACAATTCTCTTGGCAGCCTCAGTTTTACCGATTTGCGCTTCAAGTTGTTCTTTAAGCATACGGAAAGCAATAGCCGGCTCGGTGGTAGTACCGGATTTTGAAATAACTACGATACCGTATTTTTTATTCTTGAGATAAGAAGTAAGTTCGTAAAGATAATCCTCACCGATATTTTGACCGGCAAAGAGCACTGTAGTGCCATTATCTTGCTTGTAAGCGGCAAAACTGTCGGAAAGTGCTTCTATTACAGCTTTTGCGCCGAGATAACTGCCGCCGATACCGATTGCGACTACTACTTCACAGTTTGCTCGCATGTCATTTGCTGTCTTGATTATATCATCAACGAGAGCATCATCTGTAGTGGAAGGAAGATTTACCCAACCGAGAAAATCATTGCCTGCACCCGTACCGTCGTGGAGCATACGGAGAGCATCATCAGCCTTAGCTTCAAATGAATTGATATTATCCATACTTACCGTAGCAAGCACGTTTTTGACATCAATGTTAATATTCTTCATCTTCAAGTTGCTTTTAATTTGTGTTTATTTTGCAAATTTACAAAAAAAATAGCAGTTTTTAATCTTATAAAGCAAAAAAAGTGTAACTTTGCATTTGTACTCACATTTTAAAGATAAAATAATGAAATCTTCTTTACTTAGTTTAGCGTTGTTAATCGCAGCATCATCGTCAATGTTTGCTGCAGAAAAGATAAGCCCTATGGGATTAATGTTTCTTCAGAAGGCAAGTCTTGAAAAAAACATTACCGGTTCAAAGATAATGACAGTCAATGGCTCTCAGTACGAGAAAGTACTTGTTACACTCAAAGAGGGTGCTACTGTTGATGACTTTGAGGGCTACGACATTGACTGCAATATCGGTAACAAATTCTTAGTAGTAAACCTTCCAATTGACGAAATCCGCTCATTCTCTGAACTTGACGCTGTCAAGACTCTTACTTGCGGTGAAGTTTTCGAGCCGTGTCTTGACCAAGCTCTCAAATCCACTAAAATGGACATTGTCCACGCTGGAGGCGAAGGACTTCCTCAAGCATTTGACGGCACCGGTGTTATCGCCGGTCTCTTTGACACAGGCATAGACCCGAACCACGCAATGTTCCGCGGACCGGACGGCACATCTTACCGTGTAAAGAGATTCTTCAATATGGCAAACGGTGTAACTTACACTGATGAAACAATGTCAAAGGCTACTACTGACATGTCAACGGAATCACACGGTACTCACGTAGCCGGCATTATGGCAGGTCTTGGCGGTCAAAACGGTCAATATGGTGGAATTAAGAAAGTATTCGGTAAAGAAACAGCCACAAAAGTAACAGGTAACATTCCTTTCACAGGCGTTGCCTCCGGTGCAGACATCGCTATGGGCGGCGGCTCACTGACAATAGCAAACATCACGTCAGGCTGCAAAAAAATAGTTGACTATGCAAAATCCGTAGGAAAGCCTGCCGTCATTAACTTATCACTCGGCCACGTTGTAGGTCCTCACGATGGTTCTTCGAATTTATGCCAAGTACTTGATGAATTAGGTAAAGATGCTATTATATTCGTATCATCAGGAAACGATGGAGAAACTGACTGTTCTCTAACTAAGACATTTACTGCTTCAGACAATAGCATCAAGACATTCATTGCTCCGAATAAGTCTGCATACGATGCAACATCAGCATTCTGGGCATACGACAACAAACCGCTTTCATTCCAAATTGCCCTTTACAGCAAAAAAGGCGGAAATATTACCAAAACTCTTGATGTTAACAATTCAATGATTCTTGCAGGTACTAATTACACAAATCCCGCTTATAGCCATGATGTAGATTTCAACAATGCTTTTTCTTCATCAAGTTATATCATTGTTGAAAAAGGTGTGGATTCAGTCAACAAACGTGCTTACATCACACTCAGCATAAGCTGGACACGCAACTTAAGCACTAACAGCAGCAACGATATCGTACCGCTGTTTATAGTAAAAGGTGCTGAGGGTCAGAAAGTTCTTGGTACAGTAACGTCTAAACTCGGTTTCTCAAACCTTGACCTTGCAGGCTTTGATAACGGTAATGCAAAAGAATCAATTAACGATAACGCAACAGGTAAAAATATCATAGCAGTAGGTGCTTACAGTACACGCAGCACTTTCATCACTCTAAGCGGTAAAGTATATGGATTCAATAATCCTGACATGTTGGGAGACGTAGCAAGTTTCTCTTCTTACGGAACTTCTTTTGATGGTAGAAACTTACCTAACATTTGTGGTCCGGGCTACCCTGTAATTTCTGCTTATAGCAGATATTATTACACTAGTCAAAACCTTACTGAAGATGATATCGAAGCAAAGGCAACAGTTAACGACCGCGATAACCATTGGGGTCAAATGTCAGGCACTTCAATGTCTTCTCCATTCGTTGCAGGTGTAGGTGTAGTAATGCTCCAAGCAAACCCGAACCTCACGGTAAGCGAAGTAAGAAACATCATGATGGAAACTGCTACTAAAGACGAATACACCGCAAAGGGCGACCCAATCCAATGGGGTGCAGGTAAAATCAATGCACTTGAAGCTGTTAAGAAAGTTCTTGGTCTCGGCGGCGTAGGTGAAATCTTTGCAGATGAAAACACAAGACTCATTCTTACTCAGAGCGGCGACAAGCAGTACAACGTATTCCTCGCAGGTGTTGACGAGTTTAACGCAACTGTTTACAATATGTCAGGCTCAGCCGTTAAGACAGTAAACTTCGCAGGCAACGAAGGAACTCTTGATGCTTCATCACTTTCTGCAGGCGTTTACGTCGTAGAAGTAAAGGCGGACAACGCTCACTTCACAAAGAAAATCGTAGTGAAATAAAGATAATCACAATAAATAAAAAAGGCACTCCGCAAAACGGTGTGCCTTTTTTTATTTTGAGGTATAACGCATTTTAGTGTTGCATAAGTCGAGCAAGGTATTTTCCGATAATATCAAATTCGATATTTACAACATCTCCTACCTTAATATTGCAGAAATTTGTGTGAGTGAAAGTGTATGGGATAATCGCTACGCGGAAACTGTCTTTTTCACTGTCACACACTGTGAGTGAAACACCATTCACTGTCACGGAACCCTTCTCCACTGTCACATAACCTTTAGAGACGAGGTCTTTATCTACAGTGTATTGGAACTTAAAGTATTTACTCCCGTCAACTTCTTCTATATCAACACACTTGGCGGTAGTATCCACGTGACCTTGAACGATATGTCCGTCAAGACGACCGTTCATCATAATAGAGCGCTCAAGGTTGATGAGGTCGCCGGGTTTAAGTTGTCCCAAATTACTCCTGTCAAGCGTCTCCTGAATTGCAGTAACAACGTACGTTTTGTCATCATTAACAGCCACTACAGTAAGGCACACACCATTATGCGCTACAGACTGGTCTATCTTCAATTCATCAGTAAACGTGCACTGAATCGTAAGATTTATATTTCCACCATTACGCTCAATCGAAACCACCTTTGCAGCTTCTTCAACTATTCCTGAAAACATAATAATATAATTAATTAACTGTCTATAAAAATCCCGCTACGAGCAGTGATAACGTTTCGCAACGGGATTAATGAGTTATTTTTATTTAAGGGAAATGAGAGATAAATACTTATTCAGCATCTTCCTCATCATCTTCCTTCATATTGTGGAACACGTTCTGAACGTCTTCGTCATCTTCAAGTTTTTCAAGAAGTTTTTCAATAGTAGCTCTTTGCTCAGCATTAACTTCTTTAAGTTCATGAGGAATACGTTCAAATTCGGCACTGACGATTTCAAAGCCGTTGCTTTCGAGATACTTCTGAATATTAGCAAATTCTTCAAAAGCACCGTAAAGCATAATTTCTTCTTCATCAGGAACGATTTCATCTACACCGTAGTCGATAAGTTCAAGTTCAAGGTCTTCAAGTGAAACACCTTCTTTAGCCTTGATTTTGAAAACGCTCTTATGGTCAAATAAGAAAGTGAGTGAACCTTGTGTTCCGAGGTTACCACCGAATTTAGTGAAGTAAGAACGAACGTTAGCCACGGTTCTTGTATTATTGTCAGTAGCTGCTTCCACGAAGATAGCAATACCAAAAGGTCCGTATCCTTCGTAAGTGATTTCCTTGTAATCGCCGGCATCTTTATCAGTTGCTTTCTTGATAGCGCGTTCTACAGTGTCCTTAGGCATATTTGCAGCCTTGGCATTCTGAAGGAGTACGCGTAAGCGAGGGTTCGCAGAAGGATCTGATCCACTTGCTTTTACAGCGATTGTAATTTCTTTACCAATACGGGTAAATGTTCTTGACATATTACCCCAACGTTTGAGTTTTCTTGCTTTGCGGTATTCAAAGGCTCTTCCCATGAGTGTTGTTTATTTTATTGTGATATTATGATGTTTTTTAATTTTTTCTATTATCTGAGTTCAGCTCCGAGTTGTTTTTTCAAATTGGTGATAATCTTGTTCATTATACCATCGATTTGCTTGTCCTGCATAGTCTTTTCATCATCTTGTAGAGTAATGGAAATAGCGTAGGACTTCTTACCTTGAGGTAAGTTTTTACCTTCGTAAACGTCAAAGAGTTTCACGGAGCGGAGAAGTTTGCGTTCGCTTTCACGTACCACTGCTTCAATCTTTTCCATTGCCACAGCTTTGTCAATAAGGAGTGCAAGGTCACGAACCACAGGCTGAGTCTTAGGCAACGGAGTGAAAGTCACTTTGCTTCGCAATGACATTTGTACGAGAAGTTTCCAGTCAAGTTCGGCATATACCACTTCTTGCTTGATATCAAGTTTTTTGAGTTGCTGTTTTGACACAATACCCATACGTCCGATATGTTTACCTGCCTTTGTGTCAATAGAAAGTGCGGCAGCGAAAAGTTCATTATCGGCATTTTGTGCAATAACGATTTCTTTGCCGTTAATTCCGAGACGACGCAAAATGTTTGCTACGATTGCTTTCAAGTCATATATTGTAGCAGGAGTAGCAGCAGAGTTCCATGATTGTTGACGGATATTTCCGGTAAGCCAGATTGCGAGGCGAGAAGCTTCGCTGAATGGTGCGAGCGGGGCTTCGTCTGTTGACTGTGCTTCAGGATTGCAGAAATACACGTTACCGAACTCGTACATCATCAAGTCCGACAGACGACGGTTGACGTTATGTGCAATGGATTCAAGTCCGCCGAAGATGAGTGACTGACGCATCACGTTGAGGTCATTGCTGAGCGGATTGAGCAAGCGCACGCAGTTTGCAGCCGGATATGTCTTGAGGTCAGCGTAATATGCTTCGGCAGTAAGAGAATTGTTAAGAATCTCATTAAAGCCCTGTGCAGTCAACTGCTCTGAAATCATCTTCTGGAGGTCGTCGGCACTATCTGTTGCAGTCTTGAATGAAAGAGAAGCGTGAAGTGCCTGAGGCATTTCAACATTGTTATATCCGTAGATTCTCAACACATCTTCCACCACGTCGCAAGGACGAGTTACGTCAACGCGGTAAGTAGGCACTGCAAGGTTAAGTGCGCCTTCTTCTCTTGACACGATTTGTATTTCAAGTGCTTTGAGGATTGTGTCAACAGTTTCTACAGGAATATCTTTGCCCACGAGGTCATGGAGATATTTGTATTCAAGATGCACTTCTGCAGGTTTTACTTCCACAGGATATACATCAACGAAATCACCGGCAATTTCCCCGCCTGCGAGTTCTTGTATCATCTTAGCGGCAATCTTGAGTGCGTACATCGTGCCGTTTGGGTCAACACCGCGTTCAAAACGAAACGATGAATCAGTGCTGAGCTGATGACGGCGAGCAGTCTTACGTACTGATGTAGGGTTGAAGCAAGCGCTTTCGATGAATACGGAGGTAGTACCTTCCGTAACACCGGAGTCAAGTCCGCCGAACACGCCTGCGAGACACATCGGCTCTGCGTCGTTGCATATCATCAAGTCATGGCTGTCAAGTTTGCGTTCAACGCCGTCAAGAGTGGTGAACGGTGTACCGTCAGCACAAGTTTTCACAATAATTTTGCCACCCTTGATTTTATCTGCATCAAAGCAGTGCAACGGCTGGCAGAACGCGTGAAGGATAAAGTTCGTGATATCCACAATATTATTAATAGGACGGATACCTACGGCTGAAAGTCTGTCTTTAAGCCATTTAGGACTTTCAGCAACTTTTACGTCATGAATAGTAATGCCGCTGTAACGTGTGCAAACGTCTTTGCTGACCACGTCAACTGCAATAGGTGCTTTTGCCGACTTGTTTACATCAAATATCCCTGTCTCAGGCTTATGAAGCGATGCCTCAACACCTGATGCGATAAGTTTTGCGCACAAGTCGCGGGCTACGCCGTAATGCGATGCAGCATCTATACGGTTCGGAGTAAGGTCAACTTCAAGAACGAAGTCTGAAGTGATGCCGTAATATTCGGCAGCCGGAGTACCCGGTTTAACCTCTTCTTTCAGCACGATAATTCCATCGTGAGAAGTACCGATACCGATTTCATCTTCAGCGCAAATCATACCGAATGATTCAACACCGCGGATTTTAGACTTTTTAATTTTAAATTCTTTGTCACCATCGTAAAGGACAGTGCCGACAGTAGCTACAACCACCGTTTGACCTGCAGCAACATTAGGTGCGCCGCAGACGATCTGAGTAGCATTACCGTCACCAAGGTCAACTGTAGTGATGTGCAAGTGGTCACTGTCAGGGTGTTCAGTACAAGTGAGCACTTTACCGATAACAATTCCGCGAAGTCCGCCGCGGATAGATTCAACTTCTTCTACAGAACCTGTTTCAAGTCCGATAGATGTTAGTGCGGCAGCAAGTTCGTCAGGAGTGAGATTGAAATTGACGTACTCTTTAAGCCATTTGTATGAGATATTCATTATACTATGTGATATTTTTTTTCGAAAAAAAACAGTGTTTAAACGGCTATCTTTTCACACATAACGAAATAAGACGCGTTTAATCGTGCAAATTTACAAAGAATACGTTGATTATGCAAAAAATAATTTTAGAGTTCGAACAGGCACAAAAAAAATTATCCGTCATCACGACGAATAATCTCTTACCTTAAATCTAATACCATGAAAAACTTGTACAAAGTTAATGCTTATATGTTATAAAACATAATTTATCACCACATTTTTCTTAGTATTTAACATTATTTCATTATTAGGACTGAAAATCAACAGTTATTTACAGTTAATTACTATACACAATTGCTTTCACAAGAGCAAACTGAGATTATTGGTTCATCAAGAGCTTCTTTAATAAACATCACGATTCTATCATTTAAAAATTGACAATACATTGGGTAAAAGACAACGTAATCAAAGAAAGTCGGAGATGTTCGGTCTGTAAAAAATTCAGAATATTTCCATTAAATCTCTATCACAGACTGCGCATCTCCGAAGCGCGAATATACAGGAAGTCTGTTTATCACCGAGCAGCACACTATATACATGTACATTAAGTACTTACCGGGCGTTTCTTACAGCCGAGACTCGCCGAGACTCACTGATGATGTAGTTTTCACCTGATTTCTTTATTTAACATATCATTTCTTCAACTTTAAATGAAAGAGCCGTGACTGCGATAAATAAATATCAGTGTATGAACTTACAGTACAATTATTTTTATTAAATTTGCAAAATAAACACTTGTAAAAAATCACACTGAAAAATGAGTTGTATTCTTGGCTTGATAGGCGGCGCAATAGGTAGTGCTATCGGAGGACCGATTGGTGCTTTCATCGGTTTTTGGATTGGCAGTTCCATTGGTAATTCCGACGAAGAACAAGCACAAAAAGTTAATTTTCAAGCACAAAGGCAGCAGCAAGCCGATAATTTTTTTGAAGCATTGATGATGCTTTCGGCGCACGTTATCCTTGCAGACGGCAAGATCATGCATTCCGAAATGGAAACCGTCAGAAACTTTCTCAGAGTAAATGGATTCAACGAAACCATGGTGCTTCGCGGAGATCAATTACTCAAAAGTCATTTCGACTACTACAAGACTTACGGTCAATACAGCTGGGAAAACAGAGTCCGCACGGCTTGCTACGATGTTTCCGCAACATTACCTGTTGAATACCGAATCCAACTCATTTCTTACCTTGCCGAAATAGCCAAATCGGATAAGAAAGTTGACAAGGAAGAAATTGATGCTATTCACTTCATCGCAGCCAACCTCGGACTTGAGCCATCTATCGCAGACCAATTCCTTTCAATATCCGACACTTACAGTTCACTTGAAGATGCCTATAAAGTATTCAACATCGCATCAAATGCTACAGACGATGAAGTGAGAAAAGCGTACCGTAAACTCGTCTTGCAGTACCACCCGGACAAAGTGGCTCACCTCGGTGAAGAAGCAAAGGCTAATGCCACAAGGAAACTTCAGGAAATAAACAAAGCGCGTGACCTTATTTTTCAATCACGCGGCATGAAATAATATTCTTACGATTACACTTGACATGAAACAATATCTTGACCTCCTGCAGCATATTCTCGACAACGGAGTTGACAAATCCGACAGAACGGGTACAGGCACTCGCAGCGTATTCGGCTACCAGATGAGATTTAACCTTGAAGAAGGTTTTCCGCTCATCACTACGAAAAAAGTTCATCTAAAATCCATTATCTATGAACTCCTGTGGTTTCTTCGCGGAGACACGAACGTCAAGTACCTTCAAGAGCATGGAGTGAGGATATGGAACGAATGGGCAGACCCTCTGACAGGAGACTTAGGACACATTTACGGATACCAATGGCGCTCATGGCCGAACTACAACGGTGGATTTATTGACCAGATAAGTGAAGCCATTGAGACTATCAAGAACAATCCGGACTCAAGAAGAATAATCGTAAGCGCATGGAATGTTGCGGACTTGGACAATATGAATCTACCTCCGTGCCACGCATTTTTCCAGTTTTACGTAGCAGACGGACGACTCAGCCTGCAACTGTACCAACGCAGTGCTGACACATTCCTCGGAGTGCCTTTCAATATCGCCTCTTACGCATTACTCCTAATGATGGTGGCACAAGTGACAGGGCTTAAAGCCGGCGACTTTGTACACACTCTCGGAGATGCACATATTTACAACAATCACTTTGAACAAGTAAAACTGCAACTCACTCGAGAGCCTCGCACATTACCCAAAATGATACTCAACCCGGAAGTAAAAAATATTTTTGACTTCAAATACGAAGACTTCCGGCTTGAAGGCTACGACCCACACCCGCATATCTCCGGCGCAGTATCCGTATAACAGCTAAAAAACGAATTATTAACTCCTTAAATCACAAATAAATGACCCCATTAATCGTAATTCTGACAATAGCAGGCTACTTTGGTCTCCTACTGACAATTTCCTTTTTTGCATCAAGAGGAAGCGACAACTCTACTTTTTTTACCGGCAACAGACGAACTCCGTGGCCACTCGTAGCTTTTGCTATGATTGGTGCCGCAATTTCCGGAGTGACATTCGTATCAGTCCCGGGAATGGTAGTAAACAGCGGATACTCGTACCTCCAGATGGTACTCGGATTCATAGTCGGATACTTTATAATAGCAGCAGTACTTGTGCCTATATTTTACAAGCACAATCTCGTGTCAATTTACGGCTATCTTGAGAACCGTTTCGGAACGTCAACTTATCGCACCGGAGCATGGTTTTTCTTCGTATCAAAAATGCTCGGCGCATCAGTTCGATTTCTCGTAGTGTGTGTAGTGCTTCAAAACTTGGTATTTGAACCATTCGGTGTTCCTTTCGTTTTCAACGTAATAGCGACAATAGCATTAATATGGCTCTACACCGTCAAAGGAGGAGTTAAGACACTTATATGGACAGATACCCTTAAAAGTTTCTGCCTCATTACATCAGTAGTACTATGTATTTACTTCATTGCGAAGAATCTCGGTTTCTCTATCGGCGAAATGATCTCCGCAGTAAAGGCTCACGAGACTTCACAAATGTTTTTCTTTGACGACCCTAAAGCCGGAACATATTTCTGGAAACAGTTCCTTGCCGGAGTATTTATGGCAATCGCCACAAACGGACTTGACCAGGATATGATGCAGAGAAATCTCGCTTGTCGTGACTCTAAGGAAAGTCAGAAAAATATGATTGTAAGCGGAGTCCTGCAATTCTTCGTAGTAGCACTGTTCCTTGTTCTCGGCACAATGCTAATAATTTTCCTCACCACAAACGGAATCGAAATTCCTAAAAAGACTGACGAAATATTTGCCCTCGTAGCTACTAATCCTACTATGCCTGTGATAGTGGGTATCCTCTTCGTCCTCGGACTTATCGCAGCTGCATACTCGGCAGCAGGCTCGGCACTTACATCTCTCACAACTTCATTTACCGTGGATATTCTTAACGGTGAAAAGAAATACGAAGATGAAAAATTGACAAAAGTTCGTAAGGCCGTACATATCGCTATGTCAGTAATTATGGGACTCGTTATTATCTGCTTCTACTATGCAAGCGACCAAGACGCTATCAGCGCAGTCTATCAACTTGCGTCTTACACCTACGGTCCTATCCTGGGTCTCTTCACGTTCGGATTGTTCTGCAAACGCCCTGTAAGAGACGGTGCAGTACCGGCTGTGTGTATCTTAGCCCCGATAATCTCATGGTTCGTGCAAGATTTTCTCAAAAATCAGTTTGATTACCACACAAGTTTTGAACTTCTAATCATCAATGCGCTCATAACTATGGCAGGACTCCTCGTATTCTCCATCGGCGCTAAGAAAATTCAGAAATAAAATACCGCACTACAAGTAATGGCAAGAGAATTATTCGGAAAATACGTGTGGCTTATGGACACTATTCGGAGGTGTAAAAGAGTCACACGCAACGAAATAAATCGGTTGTGGCTTCTTTCTTCCATCTCGGATAAAAAGCCTATACCGCGCCGCACGTTCTGCAACTATCTGAAAGCCATACAGGACCTGTTCAACGTCAACATAGAGTGTGACCCGAGTACGTTCGAATACTATATCAGCAACAGCGATGAATACAATGACTCCGTCACATCATGGCTGCTGAACTCCGTTGCCGTCAGCAACGTCCTGACCGGTTCCTTGGACGTGGCAGACAAGATTTTTATTGAGGACGTTCCTTCCGCCAAGGAATTTCTTCACATAATAATCGGTGCGCTGAGGGCTAACCACTCCATAAAGTTCGATTATCAATCGTACGACCATTCTCTGCCTAAACCCGGCATCGTCATTGAACCGTATTTCATCAAAATCTTTGAGCAAATATGGTACCTCACCGGTTACGTCCCGAAAGACAAGAAAATCAAGACCTACGCACTGGATCGAATGAAGAACGTGGCGGAAATGCAAGAAGAATTCAAGATTCCCGCAAATTTTGACGCCGAATCATTCTGCAAAAACTCTTTCGGAGTGATTTTCAACGAGAGTAAAGTCAGAACTGTCAGGCTGAAGTTCGATGACAGAACGGCTAAGTACCTTCGTGCATTGCCAATCCACTCCACTCAGACGGAAGACTGCGGAATATTCACCTACAAACTCCGCATCACCATTGATTTTATAAACAAAATTCTCTCGTACGGTCCGCAAGTCACAGTACTTGAACCGGAAGAATTAAGAAAAATGGTAATCAAAAATCTTCAGGATACACTCAAAAATTACAATTTATAACCGCTCGTCGCACCTTATATTTTGTTAATCACAATAAATTTATTAACTTAGCATCGCTAAACAATTAGCGCAGATACATAATTTCAAAAAAATATAATATCAAAATGTCTAAAGTCATTATAATCGGCTGCGGAGGTGTGGGTACTGTTGTTGCTCACAAATGCGCACAAAATTCTGACGTCTTTAATGAAATCGTCATTTGCTCTCGCACATTGAGCAAATGTCAAGCAGTGGTTAAGGCTATCGGTAAGCCTAACGTTTCTGCCGACAGCGTTGACGCTGACAGCGTACCTCAACTCGTGGAACTTTTCAAAAAGCACAAACCGGATCTCGTGATAAACGTTGCACTGCCTTATCAGGATCTTACCATTATGGACGCTTGCCTTGAATGTGGTGTAAACTACCTTGACACAGCAAACTATGAGCCTAAGGACGTTGCACACTTCGAATATTCTTGGCAATGGGCTTACAGAGAAAGATTTGAAAAGGCAGGACTTACGGCTATTCTCGGCTGCGGTTTTGACCCGGGTGTAACCGGCGTAATGACTGCTTACGCTGCAAAACACCATTTCTCTAAAATGGAATACCTCGACATCGTTGACTGCAACGCAGGTGACCACGGTAAAGCCTTCGCTACGAACTTTAACCCGGAAATCAATATCCGCGAAATCACTCAAAACGGTCGTTATTATAAAGACGGAAAATGGATTACTACCGGACCACTTGAAATTCATGCTGAACTTAATTACCCTAACATCGGTCCGCGCGATTCCTATCTTCTCTATCACGAAGAGCTTGAATCACTCGTTATCAACTTCCCTACTATCAAACGTGCCCGCTTCTGGATGACATTCGGTAAAGAATACCTTACTCACCTCCGTGTTATCCAAAATATCGGTATGGCGCGAATTGACGAAGTGGAATACAAGGGTATCAAGATTGTGCCACTTCAATTCCTCAAAGCCGTTCTTCCTAATCCTCAGGACCTTGGAGAAAACTATCACGGCGAAACTTCTATCGGGTGTAGAATCTCCGGTCTTGACAAAGAAGGCAAACCGCTTACTTACTATATCTACAACAACTGCAGCCACGAGGCTTCTTACCGCGAAACAGGCATGCAAGCCGTAAGTTACACCACAGGTGTACCTGCTATGACAGGTGCTATGATGTTCCTTACAGGAAAGTGGGTAAAACCGGGTGTCCATAACGTTGAAGAATTCGATCCTGACCCATTTATGGAACAACTTATGATTCAAGGACTTCCTTGGCACGAAATCAAGAACTGCGACTTGGAAGTAGATGCAATAAAATAAGTTACTGACATACACTAAAAAAGGCAGCACATCTGTGTTGCCTTTTTTGTTATACTTTATCAGTGTTAAGCAAACAATGCTCTGAATGCTTCCTCCACTTTTGCCACTTCCGTGATTTTGATTGTGCGTGATGAAGTGTCAATTCCTTTAAGGTTTCCTTTGGGAATAAGTATCTGTGACATACCGAGTTTTTCAGCCTCCATAATTCGCTGCTCGATACGTGTCACCGGGCGAATTTCACCGGATAAGCCTACCTCACCACTCATACACACGCCGTGAGGAATATTCATATCCACATTTGAGGACAGTATGGCACATATCACCGGTAAGTCAAGAGCCGGGTCATTGACTTTCAGCCCGCCTGCTATGTTAAGAAACACATCTTTCTGTATTAACTTGAACCCTACTCTCTTTTCAAGTACAGCAAGCAGCATATTCATTCGCTTTGAGTCAAAACCTGTTACGGAACGCTGAGGTGTACCGTATGCTGCAGAACTTACAAGTGCCTGAGTCTCTATAAGGAATGGTCTTGCACCGTCAATAGTAACACCAATTGCCACTCCGGAAAGATCTTCATCGCTCTGTGAAAGCAGCATTTCCGACGGGTTCTGCACTTCGCGCAGCCCTCTCTGACACATTTCGTAAATACCTATCTCGGAAGTGCTTCCGAAACGATTTTTTATCGAGCGAAGTATTCTGTACATATATTTGCTGTCTCCTTCGAACTGCAACACGGCATCTACTATATGTTCAAGCACCTTAGGACCGGCAAGGCTACCCTCCTTGGTGATATGACCGATAAGGATTACCGGCACTCCGCTTTCCTTTGCGTACTTCAACAGGCTGACTGCACATTCACGCACCTGACTTACACTGCCTGATGCAGATTCAAGGTCATCAGAGGCGATTGTCTGGATAGAGTCAATAATTAGCAGTCCTGGCTTAATATCTTCAATATGCTCAAATATATTTTGTAGCGAAGTTTCTGTAACTATATAGCACGAATCGCTGACACGTCCGAGACGGTCGGCTCGCATCTTTAGTTGTACCGCACTCTCTTCACCGGAAACGTAAAGCACGGTACGCGAACGGATTGAAAGTATATTTTGCAGTACAAGCGTGGACTTTCCTATTCCCGGTTCACCGCCTATTAGTACTAACGACCCGGGCACAAGACCTCCACCGAGAACTCTGTTCAGCTCACCGCTCGGCAATGTGATACGCACCTCCTCTGAAGCCTTTATTTCAGACACCTTTTGCGGTTTGCTTTTTCCGATACGTGACGTATTTACTATTCCCTTGTTTTTAGGCTGTACCTTCTCTTCCACCATACTGTTCCAAGCACCGCAGAAAGGGCAGCGACCTTCCCACTTTGGTGATTCACCGCCACACTCGGTACAGTACCACACCGTCTTTACGTTTTTAGCCATAACAATTTATAATTACAACATTCTACGACGAAATTCCGAAACTATCACTGCGGTTGCCATTGACACATTCAACGACTCCACACACTCCGCATCTGCCGGGAATGGCGGGATATACAACTTGTGAGAAACACATTTCTCTACTTCGGCGCACATTCCTTTCCCTTCATTTCCCATCACGATAACGCCCGTGTTCTGAAGCGGCATTGAATACAAATTATCACCGCTGAGAGAAGTGCCGTAAACTGGCATACTCTCTTTAAGGCGACTCAAAGTCTCCGACAAATTGACGTAATACACTTTCACTCGCGCCATTCCACCCATAGTAGCCTGCACCACCTTGGGATTGAACACGTCAACAGTGTCATAAGATGCCAATATGGTATCTATTCCGAACCAGTCAGCAATACGCATTATCGTACCGAGATTTCCCGGATCCTGAACACGGTCAAGAGCCAATACCAATTTATCCTTCAAATCACCGGGAGAGCACTGTACAGGTAATTCAAAAACTCCGATTACAGGCTGAGGAGTGCGAAGCTGTGACATTCGCTCAATATCGTTATTCGTCACAATTATCACCTCCCTGCCGGCAATTTTATCCTTATTCTGTTCTATCCACTTATTAGTGGCGAAAAGATAGCGAACACGAAAAGCATTTATCAATTCAAAAACGCACTTTGCCCCTTCTGCAACAAATAGTCCTGTCTCTTTTCGGCTGCGAGCATCTCCAAGCGACCTTACAAGTTTGCGTATATTATTAGTTAATTCCGGTGTCATCAGAGAAAAAAATATATTTCTCAAAGTTACGCATTTTTTAACTGCCTGCTATATAATAAAGCCGGAAATTTAATCCGTAGTGACGAAAATCGGTAAAATTGCCGTTTTTCGCTAATTGAAATCTAAAAATTCCGCTTAAACATTATTTTCTCGCAACTTTTCGCTAATTTTGCACTACAAAGCAGCCGGACGTCTCGTCGCTGACAAGATTTTTTACTTGTTTGAGGAAAGTCCGGGCAACATAGAGCACCATATTTCTTAACGGGAAGTTATCGGCAACGGTAAAGGCAACGTGACAGAAAATAACCGCCACTGACGTGGTAAGGGTGAAAAGGTGGGGTAAGAGCCCACCGGGTGGCATAGTGATATGCTGCGCCGCACGCCTTATGGGTTGCAAGGTCAAGTATACCGCCATTTAAGGGTTGCTCGCCCATTGGCGGGGGGTAGACTGCTATAGAACCGTGGCAACACGTTTCACAGATAAATGACGAGACGCTGATGTTGGCTCGCTCCGGCGATAGTGACTCAGCGACATAACCCGGCTTACAGTTCGACTGCTTTTTTTATTTTACTATTCTACATATTTTAACATTCTTAAATGTAACCAAACCATATTCCGCTACGTCTATATCACAGAAACAAAAAACAGACGCAGATATGAAAAAAATATTCAAATACGCTATCGCATTAACGGCAATTCTCTTTATTGCAAGTTGTTCAAGTTCTCGTGAATATTCCGACGCAGACCATAAGATAACCACTACAACGTTAGACGTCACATCTTTCAAGAGAATTGACGTTTCATCAAGCATTCAGGTGGTATATACTCAGAGCAAAGAATACTCCGCAAAAGTAGTTATGCCTAAATACGTCAATGAGTTTTTCAAATACAATAATAACGGAAACACCCTTGAACTTCACCTTGACAGAGGTTGGAACTTTGACGTGGATAGCGAAAATATCGTGGTGTATATTTCAGCTCCTTGCATCACCGGAGTAAGCATTGCCGGGGCTTCCACTTTTAATGCCGAGAGCATCAATCAGCTTAACAAGCCGTTAAATATCGAATGTGCAGGGGCTTCTTCCGTAACTATTGACAATTCTTTCGTGGAATGTTTGAATCTGGAGTGTGCAGGAGCAAGTGTATGCAACATCAATGTCAAAACTGCTGACGTTAACGCGGTTTGTGCCGGAGCTTCTAAAATAATTCTTTCAGGCAAGGCTAACAGAGCGAATCTCGAGGCTGCAGGCGCAAGCAGAATTTACGCTAAGGAACTGAAGACTAAAAGCGGAGAAGTTTCTGCCGTTGGTGCATCTTCAATATCTTGCAATATTGACGAACTTAGTTCTAAAATTGCCGTTGGAAGCTCTTCCGTGGACAACAAATAATCACTGAATAAAAATATAAGAAACACTATAACTGATATGAAAAATTTATTCTTATCAGCACTCGCTATGTGCCTTTGTATATGCACATACGCTGAAGACGAAAAGACTGATACCATTGAGGCTCAGACACTTGCTGAAGTCACTATTGCCGCACCTAAAGTTATTCGTAAGGCAGATATGGACGTATATTACCCGAGTGTTTCCGCCGTTGAAAATTCCAAGAACGGATTACAAATCATTTCCAATCTGCGAATTCCTCAGCTGCTTGTGAATGAACTTCAGAACAAAATCACTTCGGTAGGAAAAGACGTGCAAGTCAGGATAAACGGGCGAGTGGCTACTATTGAAGAGGTTCAAGCTCTGATGCCGGAAACTATCAAGAGAGTGGAATGGATTGACAATCCGGGACTCAGATACGAAGGGGCTAATGCGGTGCTGAACGTTATAGTACGAAACCCGGAAGTCGGAGGTTCACTAATGTTAGATGCCACTCAAAGCGTACACAGCGGCTGGGGTACTTATCTTGCAGGACTTAACCTCAACTTCGGCCGTTCACAGTTTTCTATTATGGGAAACGGCAAACTCATCGCTGATTTCAACACTTCCAGAGACTATTACGAAACTATCACCTTCCCTGACGGCAAAAGTCTGACAAGAAAGGAAACGCCTGTTGACGGCAAACTTGACGGCTCTTCCGTTACCGGCAGACTCGGATACAGCTACATTAAGCCTGACACTACCGTCGTTTACGTTCAGTTCGGCTCTCACTGCAAGGTAAAGAGTTATTCTCGCTTCAACGGCAAAATGTCGCTTAGCGACGGCTCTGATGACATCTTTCTGACTAATATTCAAGATGGAAAAGGTTACACCCCTGCTCTATCTTTCTATTTGGAACAATATTTTGCTCACAAGCAAATGATTATCTTTAACTTAAGCGCATCTTTTTACACCGGACACACTTCTTCCGGATACCTCGAGCAAGATATTAACAACAATATTCTCAACGATATAAACACTTACATCAAGGACCGTAATCAAGCATACGGCATTAAGGCAAATTACATTAAAAACTGGGACAAGTCTCGTCTCACCATCGGTGGTTCTTTCACGGCTAAACGAAATCGCTCTACTTACGTTGACCTTGACAACAGTGTTTTCCACCAGAGGCAGAACATGACATATTTCTTCGGTGAATACTTTCAAAGGGTAAAATACGTCACTTTAACTGCCGGCATCGGTGCTGATTACTCTATTTTAAATTTCAGGAAACAGGAAAAGGAAATGACTCGTGGAACGTATCTCCACATTTTACCGCCACTTACAAGCCGAACAGCGTCTCACAGTTCCGACTTAATTTCTCCACTTGGCAAAATACTCCCAATCTGAGCCAAACGAATGAAACTCCTCAGCAGATAGATGCCATTCAGTGGAGTATCGGCAACCCGAACCTTTCCACTCAATTTTCTTACAATATCGCTACAAAATACAGCTTCACACTACCGATTATCAGCGGTTCTTTCGGTGCTGAAGGTTATTTTATAGATAATGTCATTGCACCGTATATGTACTGGGAAGGCGACAGACTTATTAATTCCTACGAAAACGGAAAAGGTTTCCGACAATTCACTCTATGGTTTGCACCTGAAGTAACTGTGATCCCTCACTGGCTATATCTTCAAGGCTCGGTAACTTACTGCGCAGAAAATTCACGCGGCGGGAACTACTCAATATATAATCACAACTGGAGCGGAAACGTTCAGGCTACGGTTTCACACTACGGCTGTATGCTCTCCGTGATGTACAAACGCGCACAAAGACAACTCTACGGCGAAAGCATCATTTGGGGTGAAGATTGCACCTCAATAGACTTCGGATATAATTGGGAAAAATGGCAATTCGGTGCCGGGTGCTTTATGCCTTTCGGTAAATACGACCAAGGCAATATCTGCTACAACAAGTACAACAAAAAAGAATTCCACCTCAAGCCGGATAGCCGATTCTTCTACATCAAAGTTGCCTACAACCTCCAGTGGGGTAAACAGAAAAAAGGTGTCAACA
>JALEMF010000018.1 GCA_022768005.1 Bacteroidales bacterium
ATCATCGCAGAAGACGTTGACCAGGAAGCACTTGCAACACTCGTTGTGAACCGTCTCCGCGGCAGCCTCAAGATTTGTGCAGTAAAAGCACCCGGATTCGGTGATCGTCGTAAAGAAATGCTTGAAGACATCGCAGTTCTCACAGGTGGCACAGTAATCTCTGAAGAAAAAGGCCTTAAACTTGAAGCAGCAACAATCGATATGCTCGGTCGCGCAGAAAAAATCACTGTCAACAAAGAAAATACCACTATCGTTAACGGTGCCGGCGACAAAGAGGCTATTGCAGTACGCGTAGCACAAATCAAGGCTCAGATTGAAAGCACTAAGAGCGATTACGATAGAGAAAAGCTTCAGGAACGTCTTGCAAAACTTGCAGGCGGTGTAGCAGTACTTCACATCGGTGCACCTTCTGAAGTTGAAATGAAAGAAAAGAAAGACCGCGTAGATGATGCACTCAGTGCAACTCGTGCAGCAATCGCTGAAGGTATCGTACCTGGTGGTGGTGTCGCATACATTCGTAGTATCGCAGCACTTGAAGGCGTCAAAGGCGATAATGAAGATGAAACAACCGGTATCCACATCGTTAAGCGCGCTATTGAAGAGCCACTTCGTCAAATCGTTGCAAACGCAGGTGTTGAAGGCGCAGTCGTAGTACAAAAAGTAAAAGACGGCAAAGGCGATTACGGCTACAACGCACGTACAGGCGAATACGAGAACTTACTTGCAGCCGGCGTAATTGATCCTGCTAAAGTAACTCGTGTAGCCCTTGAAAACGCTGCATCAATCGCAGGTATGTTCCTCACTACCGAGTGCGTGATTGCAGATAAGAAAGACGAAAATGCCGCTGCTCCTGCAATGCCTGCAGGTGGTATGGGCGGCATGATGTAAGCCACATATACTGATACATAAGTAAAAAAGTCACTTCAAACATTTGGAGTGACTTTTTTTATTATTACCTTTGTATGCATAAAAAACAGTAACCAAATTTTTTCCACTTTCTTTATGCAAGAAAAAATAATCATTCTTGATTTCGGTTCTCAGACCACTCAACTGATAGGACGACGAGTCCGCGAACTGAATACGTATTGTGAAATTCTTCCTTACAACAAGTTTCCTTACGGAGATGAGTCCGTTATCGGCGTTATATTGTCTGGCTCACCTTTTTCCGTTTACGACAGTAAGGCATTCAATGTAAATCTTGATTGTATTCGCGGTAAATTACCGATATTGGGTATTTGCTACGGTGCGCAATATATATCATACACTTCAGGAGGCAAAGTAGAGCCTGCTGAAAGCCGTGAATACGGCAGAGCAAACTTATCACACGTTGACGCGCGAGACAAGTTGCTGCGTGACATCAAGCCCGGCAGCCAAGTGTGGATGAGTCATGGCGACACTATCACTGAAATTCCTCCTCATTTTCATACTATCGCATCAACAGACAGCGTGGTAAATGCAGCATTTGCTTCTGATGAAGAACCCATCTGGGGCGTACAATTTCACCCTGAGGCTTACCACTCTATTGACGGTCTTACCCTACTAAAAAATTTTGTGGTAACTATCTGCGGAAGTCATCAGGACTGGAGTGCGGAATCATTTATAGACTCTACGGTAAAGCAACTCAAAGAACAAATCGGCGATGACAAGGTAGTACTCGGACTCAGCGGCGGAGTTGACTCCTCAGTAGCGGCAGTGTTGCTTAACAAGGCTATAGGCAAACAGTTGACTTGCATATTCGTAGATCACGGATTGCTCCGCAAAAACGAATTTCAAAATGTGCTCAAGGACTATGAGTGCCTCGGACTTAACGTTGTAGGGGTAGATGCTTCAAGTAAATTTTACTCCGAGCTTGCCGGAGTAACAGACCCTGAACAAAAGCGAAAGATAATCGGGAAAGGATTTGTTGACGTTTTCGATGAAGAAGCTCGCAAAATAAAAAATGTAAAATGGCTTGCACAAGGCACTATTTACCCGGATTGCATAGAATCTCTTTCCATTACCGGTACTACAATAAAGAGTCACCACAACGTCGGCGGTCTGCCTGAGAAAATGAACCTCAAGCTATGTGAACCGCTCCGCTTACTCTTCAAAGATGAAGTAAGAGACGTAGGTCGCAAATTAGGTATTCCGGACCACCTGATAAGCCGACACCCGTTCCCCGGTCCCGGTCTTGCCGTAAGAATACTCGGAGATATCACCCCGGAAAAAGTATCTATCCTGCAAGAAGCCGATGACATCTTCATCAGTAACTTGCGAGAATCAGGACTATACAATAATGTATGGCAAGCCGGAGTAATACTTCTGCCAATACGTAGCGTAGGTGTAATGGGAGACGAACGCACATACGAGCAAGCCGTAGCACTCAGAGCTGTGACTTCCACCGATGCAATGTCTGCCGATTGGGCTCACTTGCCTTACGAATTACTCGCAAAGGTTTCAAATGAGATTATCAACAAGGTGAAAGGCGTAAACCGCGTATGCTACGATATTTCGTCAAAGCCACCTGCAACTATCGAGTGGGAATAATTCTAAATTTACAAACACTCAAATCATAATTATCACAAATTATAATTAAAGATTTACTAATACAATGTCCAAGATTATTGTAAAAGACAAATCTATTAAAACCATAAATAAAGACGGTGTTGACTATATCTGCATAACGGATATTGCTAAACTAAAAAATGAAGACGATCCTAATGCAGTTATTGGAAACTGGATGCGAAATCGAAACACAATAGAGTTTCTCGGCATTTGGGAGAGCCTTTATAATATTAACTTCAATCCCACCGAATTCGAGGGGTTTAGAAAAGAAGCAGGACTAAACGCATTCACTATGTCACCAACAAAGTGGGTAGAGGCAACTAACGCAATAGGAATAAAAACCACATCCGGCAGGTATGGCGGAACCTATGCCATATCAGACATTGCATTTGAATTTGCATCATGGGTAT
>JALEMF010000015.1 GCA_022768005.1 Bacteroidales bacterium
CCTTGTCGAGTAACTTTAACACTTGACTATAGACCGGCTGTCCGGTAAAATGACTATCTTTGCTCATGGTTATGTTATGTTTAATTTTATCAAAAACAAAGATAACCAAAAGGGCTGATACCTCGTGAGAAGTGTCAGCCCTAATTTTATTTGCTAATAAAAGTTTTACCGGACAGCAATAATTCAAAATAAATTTTGAGAATCACTTTTCAGCAAGCGTATTATCAAGCTAATAATCAAAGCATTATATACAAAAAGGAGTGAGCTTCAGCCCACCCCTTTTCTTTTTTAGCAATTCTTTTATAATTCCAACTTAGAATACTCAAGACCGAATGCCTCTGCCACAGCAGGGAATACGATTTTTCCATCAACGATATTGACACCTTGAAGCAATGCATTGTCTTCTTTGCAAGCCTTTTTCCACCCATTGTCAGCAAGCTTGATAGCATAAGGAAGAGTGGCATTTGTAAGTGCAAGAGTAGAAGTCATCGGCACTGCACCGGGAATGTTCGCAACAGCATAATGAACAATGCCGTCAAGAACGTATGTAGGTTCGCTATGAGTAGTAGGGTGTGACGTTTCAAAGCAACCACCTTGGTCAATAGCAACGTCAACGAGCAATGCTCCCGGTTTCATTAACTTAAGCATATCGCGAGTTACCAAATGAGGAGTCAAAGCGCCGGGAATCAGGACAGAGCCGATAACAACGTCAGCATCAGGGAGTTCCGCCTCAATATTATGAGCGGAAGAGTAGAGGGTCTTGACTTGCGGCATAATGTCAGCCACATGGCGTAGAGTAGGTAAAGAAATATCGGTAATAGTGACGTCTGCGCCCATACCTGAAGCGATTTTCGCAGCATTTCGTCCTACCACACCGGCACCGAGGATAAGTACCTTAGCCGGTTTGACTCCCGGAACGCCTGCCATCAATTTACCCATACCGCCTTGAGGCTTTTCAAGGAAACGAGCAGCTTGCTGTGCAGCCATTCTGCCTGCGACTTCGCTCATCGGCACTAATAGCGGAAGCGACCGATCCGGAAGGCGGACAGTCTCGTAAGCGATACACACCGCATGGGCTTTCAGCATTGCATCAGTAAGAGGTCTGTCTGAAGCGAAATGGAAATACGTAAAGAGGACTTGGTCCTTTCTGATAAGTTCATATTCCGGTTCGATAGGTTCTTTTACCTTCACTATCATCTCTGCCACATCGTACACGTCCTTAATTGTAGGGAGAATTTCAGCACCGGCGTTGATATAATCGCTATCAGGGAAACCGGAGCCGACTCCGGCATCGTGCTGCACGAAAACTTTGTGTCCGTGCTTAACCATTTCTTTTACTCCCGAAGGGGTCATACCTATCCTGTTCTCGTTGTTTTTAATCTCAGAGGGAACACCGATAATCATAGTGAATTAGTTTTAAGGATTAGAAAAATTGTTACTTTGCTCGTTTCATCATAAAAAGATGACGTTACGGCAGCAAATTTACGAAAATGATGAAAAAAAGCAAGTATTTCCGAAAAAAAATTCAATAAAATTTTTATAAAAAAGAATTAATTACCGCTAAATCTTTGTAAAGCAAAAAAAAATTGATAAATTTGGCACAAAATTAATACTATACATAAACAAAACATTAAATCTAAGGAACTATGTCATCAACTTTGATTGGAATTATCGTAATAGCAGCCGTTGTCATAATCTATTTCGGACTCTATTTCAGTTATAACAACCGTGAAATAAACCTACGCAAAGAGGCTGAAGCACAACGACAAAAAATAGAGAGTACCTACGACAAAATGTGGAAAATCATCAAGCAGAAGGCTGAAGTAAGTGATAAGTACCGTGAAACTTTCGAGCGCGTATATCCGGAAATCATTTCAGGTCGCTACAAAAGCGATTCCACTATGATGAATTGGATTCAAGAAGCAAATCCGAACTTTGACACTTCGCTGTACAACGACCTTATGCAAGCCATTGAAATCCAACGTACTCACTTACATAACGCTCAGACTCGCATGCTTGACGTGATTCGTGAACGTGAAGCACTTATTGAAAGTTATCCTTCACGCTGGTTCGTATCAAACAAAAGTAAAATCGAATACGAAGTAATATCTTCAACCCACTCTAAGACCATAATGGAGACTCATCTTGATGATGATGTAAAAATATTCTAATACTTAACCGAAAGTGTCAGTAGTACCTTACATAATCACTGTCCTCGCATTTGCCGTTCCATATTTCAGCAACAGCAATCCGGACAATGAAATGTATGCCGGACTTTTGTGTCTGTCATTAGCTGTAACGGGCATTGTGCATTGGCTGATGATGCGCCATAGATGTTACACTACGGAATACTTGGGCGGCATTGTAATGGAACTGTTCCATGAAGACTCATGGACAGAAATTGTAATCCGCGAGGAACGAGAGCCGTGTGGTAAAGACAGTTACGGGAATGTGGAATACCGCACTGTCAGGCGTAAAGATTACGTCTATCACCCGGCTATATGGAGAATGATAACTTCAAACGGCTCTTCTATTGACATTGAAAAAAGTGAGTTTTATACCATCGCAGATGTATGGCAATCGCCTAAGCACCCTTTCAGCATCACAGGTGATGAAATAGAAGGAGGTGTAAGATTCGGTAAACGATACCGCTTCAATGATGTGATGGAAGAGCTTGAAGAAAATGGGGAAAACCCGATGTTCAACGAACTTCTCCGCGAACGAACTTACACAATCACAGAAACTCACGACTACAAAAACAAAATTCGCAATTCCAACTCAATATTCAAGTTTGAAGATATAAAAGAGGAGGAAGCAATTACTCTCGGGCTACACGATTATCCGCCGATTTGCGATGATTATGACCAATCTCCGATAATAGACGTTAACGGAAACGCTATTGGAGGTGAAATAGATGAACTATACCGTACATTTAACGCTTACTACGGCAGTACTTACGAGATACACCTTTTCGTACTCCTCTTTGACGCGTCAAAAGGCGTAGAAACAGCACAGAAACAACAAGCGTACTGGAAAGGCGGAAATAAAAATGAGTTTGTAGTTTGCCTCGGTATTACTGATGATAAAGTAAAGTGGTGCTACACATTCAGCTGGATGGACGAACCTACATTAGGTGTGAAAACAGAAGGATATTTCCGAGAAAACTCGGATCTTGACTTGAAATCTTACTTGTATTGGCTGATAGACAATATCAATTATTGGAAAAGAAAAGAATTCAAAGACTTTGACTATATTACGGTAAACTTGACCACTACACAAAGTATATTGCTAATACTCATCACCATAGTAGTGAATGTATTGCTAATGTATTATGTACTGATTCCGGATATTAAAAAAGATTCTTCGCAAGAAATGATTGAAAACGAATATTATTACGAAAATATCTATTAGTATCCGACAAACTCGGAAAAAGTAAGATATGAATTTCGGATACAATCTACTGACTGATTGCAAATTAAGTACTTTTGCAAAAAACAATTAGTATTAACTACATCACAAAAGCATTTATATTACTGATTATCAAATCTATAAAGGCTTCAAGTGTCAAAGAAATATGTATTATTAAATCTAATCCTTAGATTAGAGACTTGCAAAAGTTTTTAAGCAAAATGTAGGCAGTTTAAGAAAATAGTAGTAACTTAGCAAGACAAAAGAAATACATTTTGCTTAACATTAAAATTTATGGATAATCGACATAGATATTGCGTAATTATGTGTGGTGGTATAGGTAGCCGTTTTTGGCCGTATAGCCGCACTAATCGCCCTAAACAATTTATTGATTTTCTCGGCACAGGTCGCTCACTCTTGCAGATGAGTTATGACCGTATCCTGTCAATCGTACCAAAGGAAAACATTATCATAGTCACAAACAAGCTCTATGCACCGCTCGTAAAAGAGCAATTACCTGAAATAGCTGACACACAGATACTTCTCGAACCGGCACGCCGAAATACCGCACCTTGCATCGCATGGGCTGCATACCATATTGCTGCATTAGATCCGCAAGCAAGTATGATAGTCACGCCAAGCGACCACCTTATCACACGTGAAAAGGACTTTGAACAAAGTGTGATAAAGGGATTTGAATTTGTAGAAGCAAATGACGCCCTGCTCACTCTCGGCATCAAGCCTACTCGTCCCGAAACAGGCTACGGATACATACAAGTTGGCAGTAAGGTGACTGATGATATTGACAATGTCAAGACTTTCACTGAGAAGCCATCGCTTGAACTTGCAAAGGTGTTCCTTGAAAGCGGTGAATTCTTCTGGAACTCGGGAATATTCCTCTGGAAAGCGGATAATATCATTAAAGCACTGAAAGACAATGCACCGGACGTGATAACGACCTTTGAGCGCGGTGCAAAACTTTTCGGTACTGAAAAGGAATTTAATTTTATTGAAGAAAACTTTGAAAGCTGCGTAAGCATATCCATTGACTACGCCGTGATGGAAAAAGCATCAAACGTGTACGTAGAAACTGTGACATTCGGGTGGAACGACCTCGGTACTTGGAGTGCATTACGCGACAATTCACCTAAAAATAAAGACGGCAACGTGGCACAAAACTGTGAATTGCTGTCTTACAACTCAACCGGAAATATTTTTGCCATTCACGGTAAAAAATTAGTGGTTGTAGATGGACTTAAGAATTACATTGTGGCAGATGCAGGAGACATACTCCTCGTATGCCCTATCGCAGAAGAACAGAAAATAAAACAAATGGTAAATGACGCCAAAATGAAATTCGGCGACAAATACCTCTAAATCATTGAATGGAAGAAGATTTTGACATAAGAAACCTGAGTTCCGATAAAGAAGGTGACTACGAGAGAGCATTGCGCCCGTCAAAATTTGACTCATTCAGCGGACAAGACAAGATTGTAAGCAATCTTAAAGTCTTCGTGGCTGCTGCACGTCAACGCGGTGAGGCTCTTGACCACCTCTTGCTTCACGGTCCTCCCGGACTGGGCAAAACAACTTTATCAGCCATTATAGCAAACGAACTTGGTGTAGGATTCAAGGTAACTTCAGGACCTGTGCTTGACAAGCCGGGTGACCTCGCAGGAATATTGACATCACTGGAGAAAAATGACGTTCTGTTTATTGATGAAATACACCGTCTGAGCCCCGTAGTGGAAGAATACCTGTATTCCGCTATGGAGGATTATCGTATTGATATAATGATAGATAAAGGTCCGGGGGCAAGAACAGTCCAATTAAGTCTGTCACCATTCACCCTTATCGGTGCCACTACACGCAGCGGACTGCTCACATCACCGCTCAGAGCACGTTTCGGCATCAATTGTCACTTGGAATACTACGACCACGATGTGCTGCAAAAAATCATACTTCGTTCCGCAAAACTGCTTAACGTAAGCTGCACCGACGAAGCGGCATTAGAGATAGCACTTCGCAGCCGCGGCACTCCGCGTATTGCAAATGCCCTACTCCGCCGTGTTCGTGACTTTGCACAAGTGATAGGCAACGGAGGTATTGACCTTGGTATAGCCAAACATTCACTTGAAGCACTGAATATTGACCAATACGGACTTGATGAGATAGATAATAAGATATTAACAACTATCATCACAAAATTCAACGGAGGACCTGTAGGCTTGACCACTATTGCCACAGCACTCGGAGAAGACCCGGGAACTATTGAGGACGTCTATGAGCCTTTCCTTATCAAAGAGGGATTTATCAGACGTACTCCCCGCGGACGTGAGGTAACAGACCTTGCGTACCGCCACTTGGGAAAGAAACATGACCGTAACTCCGGTACAGGTTCACTGTTTGACTAAAAAAACGAAGACTAAAGAAGATAAGAAAAATGGCGGGAGTCAAAAGTCTGGCTAAAGATACCGCAATATACGGTATGAGCAGTATAATAGGCAGGTTTCTAAACTGGTGCCTCGTGCCTATGTACACCCACTTGTTTGCCAAAAGCGAGTTCGGTGTAGTGACGTATATATATTCCATTACCGCCCTACTCCTCATAATCCTGACGTGCGGAATGGAAACGGGATATTTCAGATTTGCCAATGATGACAAACTGAAAAATCCGGCAAAAGTATATACAACATCTCTTGCGTTCATAGCAAGCCTGTCGCTCGTGTTCGTGGCAGGAGTGACAATGTTGGCAACACCGATCTCGGACTGCCTGGAATGTAGCGGACATAAAGATTACATAATCCTTATGGCAGCAGCAGTGGCTATAGATGCCGTAACTGCCATACCATTCGCATATCTGCGGTACAAGAAGCGTCCGTTACGATTTGCCGCGCTTAAACTGATTAATATATTTCTGAACATTTTTCTGAATATATTCTTCCTCGTAATTTGCCCGTGGATAATAAAGACGTCACCGGGACTGATTGACGGAATATATTCGCCGGATTACGGCATAGGATACATATTCCTGACGAACTTCATTACTTCAGCCATTACCCTGCTTACTCTCCTGCCGGAACTGCGTGCAGAGAAATACACCTTTGACGGTAAATTACTCCGCACGATGCTTAACTATTCGTATCCTCTGCTAATCCTCGGTATTGCAGGGATTATGAACCAGTCTATTGACAAAATATTGTATCCGCTAATAACATCACACCCGGAAACTGCAATGGCAGATGTGGGAGTTTACGGAGCAAATTACAAGATAGCAATAGTAATGGTGATGTTTATCCAGGCTTTCCGCTTCGCTTACGAGCCGTTTATCTTCGCCCAAAACAAAGAAACAGGACAAAACAAACTGCAAGCGTACCGCGATGCGATGAAATACTTCGTAATCTTCGGACTGTTCATCTTCCTCGGCGTAATGTTTTTTATAGACATAATAAAGTACTTTGTAGCACCGGAATACTTCGTAGGACTGAAAGTAGTGCCGATAATAATGATAGCAGAACTGTTTTTCGGCATATTCTTCAATCTCTCCCTATGGTACAAACTTACGGACAGAACAATCTGGGGAACATGGTTTTCACTGCTCGGACTTGCAGTGACAATCATATTAAACGTACTGTTAGTACCGCATTTCGGATATATGGGTTGCGCATGGGCGGCATTCGGCTGTTACACCACGATGATGGTAACATCATTCTTCGTAGGAAAATCCAAATACCCTATCGGATACGACATAAAGACAATATCCGTCTATTTCATCATTGCAATGGGACTTTATGCCCTGTCTGCATTAACAGCCACGGGAAACAAACTGATAGATTTCCCGGTGAGAATTATTCTCCTCGCCGGCTACGCAGCACTGGTAATCTTCAAGGAAAAGCCTCATAAAAAATTTATTAAAAGCAGTCAAAAATAATCCAATCATGAAAATTGCCGTTATATGCACCAGCGACACTATAGGAGGCGCTGCAATCTCCACAACAAGACTTACTAATGCACTAAGCAAACACGGTGCTGAAGCACAACTTATAGTGTTGAAAAAAGGCAGTAAAAATCTTCGAGTGGAAGAAGCCGGCGGCGACTTCGAAAAAAAACTGGCATTTTACACAGAACGACTGAAAATTTACTTAAACAACGGTTTCAGCCGTAAAAATCTGTTTAAGGTATCTACTGCCTCGGACGGCATAAAACTCGCAGACAATCCCACAGTAAAAGAGGCAGACGCCATCATTTTATCGTGGATAAATCAGGGTATGCTATCGCTGGCGGAAATACAGAGGATAATAAAGACAGGAAAGCCTGTAATCTGGTTGATGCACGATATGTGGTGCTTCACGGGTATTTGCCACCACGCTTTCGGCTGCGACGGATACAAACACGAGTGCGGCGAATGTAAGTTTCTCAAAGGCAAGAAAAATGACTTATCACACAAGGTGTGGCTGAAGAAAAACAAAATTTACTCAGACTCTAAAATACACTTTGTTGCAGTAAGTAATTGGCTGAAAGAAAAAGCATTGGCAAGCGAATTGCTCCGAGAAATGCCGGTAGAAGTAATTCCTAACGCTTTTCCCGTAGAAGAATATACCCTGCCGGAAACTGTAAGAGAAAGGAATAAGATAATAATGGTGGCGGAACGACTTGACGACACCGTTAAAGGACTTGGCTATGCTATTGAAGCACTGAACATATTAGCGGAAAAGCACCCTGAAATCGCACAAAAATACGAAATGGTATTCGTAGGCGAAATCAGAGACAATACTGCGCTGAACATACTCAAATTTCCGTACAAAGCAACAGGCAGAATAAGCAACAGTAAAAAACTCAAAGAATTATACTCACAGTCAGCCGTTGTCCTCAGTTCCTCACTCTACGAAACATTAGGCGGCACCCTGATAGAGGGACAAGCATTAGGCGCAATACCGGTGAGTTTCGGAGAAGGCGGACAAAGAGACATAATAGAAGACGGCAAAACAGGATACATAGCCAAATACAAAGACAGCGCAGACCTTGCAGACTGTATTGTCAAAGCCCTGGAAAGCCATATCGAGCCTAAGACACTTCATAGCAGCGTCTTAATTAAATTTTCCGAAGAAAACATAGCTAAAGCATATATAAGCTTAATCAACAAGTTGCTAAGAAAATAAATCAGAAAACAAAGACGAAACCCATATAAAAAATGAAAACCGATTCTCACGAATCGGCTTCTTAAACGTTTAGGGCAATCGCCCTTAAACAAACCTAACATAAAACACGATGTTATCTAAAGGAAGAATTAGCCAAACAAACACTAAATTCTAACATAAATACTAACCCTTAAAACTAATTACGGCTAATTCTTTGATTCAGGAAATCTCCTTTTCCTTAGATAATGTAACTACTTATTTTGTTCACTAATTAACTTTTACGCTGCAAAGTTAGCATCAAATTTATCCGCCTGCAATAGCATATAACGTCAATATAGACATTATAAAGACTAATATAACTATATTTATCTGATTTTCAAATATTTATTTCTATTCAAATATTCAATAAATATAAACTAAATATGAAATAAAAGAGATAAAAAGTTAAGTTTTTTATTAAATCAACCGGTAAAATAATTGTTTCCTGAAAGAAGAATAAGAGATATTTTATATCTTTGTAAAGAAAAAAATCACAAACAATGGATTGTAAAAAAATAACGAAACAATCGGTGGAAAAATTTCTACAAGATAAAACATACAAGCACCTTGACATAAAGTGCGCATTGATTGATATGGACGGCACTCTGTACAACTCTATGATTAATCACACAGCTGCATGGTACAGAATGATGACCGAACTGGGTGTGAAATGCGATAGAGATGAATTTTACGAATACGAAGGTATGACGGGTGCTCAGACGATCAATGTTCTTTTCCAAAGAGCGTTCGGAAAAACCGCAACCGATGATGAAGTAAAAGAATTATATCATAAAAAGACATTGTATTTCCAGGAACTTCCCAAGGCGGGAATTATGCCGGGAGCGGAAAAGATGCTTGAAATACTCGCTCAAAACGGAATTAAGAGAGTCCTCGTGACAGGCTCCGGACAGGCTTCACTCTTAGACAGACTTCAAAAAGACTTCCCGGGCGTTTTCACTCGCGAAAATATGATCACATCAAAAGACGTGACACACGGCAAGCCTTCTCCCGAACCATACCTTAAAGGATTGGAAATAGCGGGAGTTAAGCCAAACGAAGCAATAGTGATAGAAAATGCACCGCTGGGAATTAAATCCGGTGCTGATGCAGGAATTTTCACCGTAGGCATAACTACAGGACCGATAAAGAGTGAAAAAATGCTGCAAGCAGGTGCAAATATCCTGTATAATTCAATGGAGGAATTTTCAAATGACTTGCAAAATCTCATAAAAGCAACAAAAGAAATCTGAAGATATGGAACAAAAAATCATATACACAAACAGCGTCGCTGAAACTGTAGATAAACTCGTTGATGAAATAAAGCCGGTCAACATCGTTGTAATAACCGACAGCAACACAGCCATATACGTATATCCTAAATTAGCAAAAGAGAGTAAAAATGTGGCCGATGCTCGCTTGATAACAGTCAAATCCGGCGACATAAACAAAAATATTGACTCGCTGATGGAGATATGGCGAGGAATGGAAGCCGGCAAATGCACGAGAAAAAGCCTTGCCATAAATATGGGAGGCGGCGTAATAACCGATATGGGCGGATTCGCAGCCGCTACTTACAAGCGAGGAATTAAATTCATCAATATCCCCACTACACTACTCTCCGCAGTTGATGCAGCCGTTGGTGGAAAAACAGGGATAAATTTTGCAGGGTATAAAAATGAAATAGGCTGTTTTTGTGAAGCCGATGCAGTAATCATCTCAACGCTTTACTTTGAAACTCTAAACAGCCACGAAAGACGGTCCGGATATGCAGAAATGATTAAACACGGACTCATAAAGTCCCATAAAATATTTAACGAACTTATAGAACAAGACGTTGAAGAAATTGACAAAGAAAAATTGCTCGGGCTTCTCACTGAAAGCGTCAAGATTAAGGAAGAAATAGTCAAAGCAGACCCTAAAGAAAGCGGCATACGAAAAGCCTTGAATTTCGGGCACACTATAGGTCATGCCTTTGAAGAACATTCACTCAAACACGGTAATCCTATTTCTCACGGCTATGCTGTAGCTTTCGGTATGATAACGGAAGTGATACTGTCACACCTAAAACTTGACATGCCTACTAAAACTCTAAATCTGTTAAGCAGTTACATAAAGGAGGTATATGGAATCTACGAAATAACATGTGATGACTATCCGGAACTGATATCATATATGCGACACGACAAGAAAAACAGTACTCAGGAAAATATTAATTTCACTCTACTCAAGGACGTGGGGGAACCGGTAATAAACTGCACCGCAAGCGAAAAAGAAATTATAGCAGCACTGGATATTTACCGAGACTTGATGGGGATATAAATTGTTTGACAGTTTCTTTCATAAAAAGAGGCTGCTACAATCTGATTAAAAAAGACTTATAGACCATCAAACTTTTCTTGACTTTGTACTATAATCACAAAAAATTTATCCGCAGATTTTAAAATTCAAGATAGCCTCAACGAGGAAAAGATTTTTGATAGAGGATTTCGGGAGTTCCATATCATCATATTCCGGATTGGCACTGTGAAGAATTATTTTTTTATCATCTGCATTATCTCTGCGAACATATTTCACCAATCTATAATCCTCAGTGACAACGACATAAATGTGTCCCCAGAAAATAGTATCAATATTCTTGACGGGTCTAATGGCAATATAACCGCCATCGTTAATCTCCGGATACATACTGTTTCCGCTAACTCTCACAATAATAGAATTCTGCGACATACGCGGTAAAGATACAAAGCCGTCAATTTTATCTTGCGTAAACATCATTGAAAGTTCTTCACAGCCTGCAGTGACATCTATATCATAAACAGGAATACCGGGCTGCTTGACAACAGAAAGTTTCTCGACATCAAGCACTTCAACTGACTGACCGGCAACCTTGGAATAGGGAACATCATCACCGTATTTAAGCCATTGCTTGGAGACACCCATCTCCACAACAATCCTGTTAATAAGAACGTCTGTAATCGGTAATTTTGAAGTGAGATGCTTGCAAAGGTTTGACGGGTCAATGTTGATACGACGAGCAAATTCCGCTTGTGAAATTCGCTTTAACTGAATGAGATACTTAATTCTTGAAATAATATCACTGTTTTTATCTTCCATAGTGTAAAAGTTTTAATAATGCAAAGTTACAATAAAATGGTAAATATACAACAATTAAAGAATACAATTTTTACTTTCACAACAAATACGACAGAACACCATACAGACAGCACGCTCTGCGAGGTGCGAATCCGCTATATATGAATTTCTCATGGTGGCGCACAGGGTGCTTACCCTGAGTTACTTAAAACCGAAAGACTCCCGACTTTCCCCTATGATATTTCTTAAAAAAATATAATAAAAATCTTCACTTTAAACAAAAGAGCCGTGAAGCAGAGATATATTTTAATATATGTTAGCAGTTAGAATCAAATAAAATCCGTAAATTTGCAAATTGATAAGTACGCATGATACGTAATCACCGTATAAAACAATAGTTTTATGAAAAAAATTTGTCTGATTTTAGCAACGACTATAGCAACAATTCAACTGCATGCCCTGACAGTTAACACCACTGCGGGCAACCTTGAAAAAGCTGTAGGAGAAAATATTACAGAAAAGGCTCTTGAAGTCACAGGTGAAATTGACGCCTCGGACTTTGACTTTATAGCCGGCAAAATGCAGAACCTTGAAACGTTAAATCTGAGAAATGCAAAGATTGTAAAGTACGAAGGTAAAGCGCTGAATAACGGCAGGATATACTGTAATGAAAACGAAATACCGGAATTTGCGCTTCTCGGCTCAGGAATAAAAAACATCACTTTACCGGCAAGCGTAATCTCAGTATCCGATGCCGCTTTCGCAGGCACTGCAATCACGTCCGCAGAACTGCCTGAAAATTGTAGAAAAATCGGTGCGATGGCATTTAAAGACTGTATTTTACTTAAAAGTATAAATTTGGGCGGAGTAACAACGGTTAGCGATGACACGTTCTCCGGCTGCACATCTCTAACAGAAATCACAGGTACCGAAAATCTAACTGTAATCGGACAACGAGCATTTAAGGGTTGTGCTTCACTTGAAAATTTTGCATTTTCAAAAAATCTTATTGAAATAGGGAAGGAAGCATTCGCTAAATCAGCCCTTAAAACCGCAGACATTTCCAAAACATCATTGACAGCAATAGAAAGCGGTGTATTTGCGGAATGTACCGGACTCACAAAGGTAGTATTGCCGGAAAGCATAGAGCGTTTTGACAGAAGTGCATTTTTCGGCGATGCAGAAATCTCGGAATTCAATTTTCCAAATTCACTTACAGAAATAGGTGACTTCGGACTATACGGACTGAGCAAACTTCAATACCCGATTATCACAGACGTAAATGAAGTAGTTGGCAACCATACAAACCTAAGTACCATAGGGAAATACGGTATGGCAGACTGTTCAAGTATGACACAATTTTCACTACCTGCGACCACAACATATCTCGGCGACTACGCAATGGCGGGTTGGACCTCATTCGTGGATTTACTCGTAAGAAATATTGACACCGCACCGGAACTCGGAGAAAACGTGTGGTACAACGTAAATCAACCTAACGTATATCTCTACGTCACAGATTCAAATGAAAGTTCATTTAAAGATGCGGCACAATGGCAGGAATTTAATTTCACACATTCCACCACAAGCGCAGAACAAACAATAGCAGAAGACCTTAATGCAAAAATTGCGGTATGGTTTGACGGAACAGTACTGAATGTGACTGCAAAACAAGAAATTGAGACTGTTACCCTTTACGACACCACCGGCAAGATGCTGACAACAGTACAAGGTGATAGTGAAAACATTCAGATCCCCACGGAAAATTGGCAAAACAGACTTTACATCGTCCGTGTGAGCCTGTCAGACGGAACAGTATCAGCAGTAAAATCAGCAAGAAAATAGAATATACATTCATAATTTATCATTTATCAATAATAGATGAAGCGTTTTAAGATACTTAATTTATCACTTGGATGGCTATGCTTCGTAGTGGCAGCGGTGACATATATTCTCACTCTTGAGCCGACTGCAAGTTTTTGGGACTGTCCTGAGTTTATAGCCCAAGGCACGAAACTTGAAGTAGGTCACCCGCCGGGCAACCCTATATTTATGCTTGCGGCAAGATTTTTTGTAAACTTTGCGGGAGGTGATGCATCACTTGCGGCATACTGTGTAAATACAATGTCGGCACTCCTGAGTGCAGGAACAATACTATTCTTATTCTGGAGCATAACCCACTTGGCAAGACGCCTCGTAGTAGCAGATGATGCAACAGAAATCTCGTTGCCGAAGACAATAGCAATCCTTGGTTCAGGCTTGTGCGGAGCATTAGTATATACATGGAGTGACACATTCTGGTTCTCTGCAGTAGAAGGCGAAGTATATGCCTTTTCATCATTCTGCACCGCCCTCGTATTTTGGCTCATACTCCGCTGGGAAGACAAAGCAGATGCGCCACATAGCGACAAGTATCTGATATTTATAGCATATATAATAGGTATATCAATCGCTGTACACTTGCTGAACTTGCTATGTATCCCTGCAATAGCACTCGTTATATATTACCGCAAGACAAAAGAGAGTACCGCCAAAGGCTCACTAATCACCCTCGGCGCCTCATGCGTGGTGATAGGTTTAATTCTTTACGGACTTGTGCCGGGCTTCATAGAAATGGCACAGTACTTTGAATTATTCGGTGTGAATACCCTATCAATGAGTTATAACACAGGTGTACTGATTTATGCAGTATTACTCATTGCAGCACTCATTTGGAGTATATACGAACTATATGTACAGCGCAGCGGAAAACTGATACGCATATCAGCATTAATTGCAGTATTCCTGTCAGGAGTAACATTTATCGGAGACTCAATCCTAATCCCTGTGGTTCTCACGATAGCTCTCGGAGCATGGCTATTCTTCTCAAAGAAAGTATCATACAGACTGTTGAGCATAGCAGTGACGAGCATTTTGGTAATCTTCATCGGCTATTCAAGCTACGCACTAATCCTCGTGCGCTCCGCAGCAAACCCGACAATGAACCAAAATGCACCGGACAACGTGTTCTCACTTGCATCTTACCTAAACCGTGAGCAATACGGAGAAAATCCACTATTCTACGGACGACAGTTTACGTCAACCCCGGTCTATGTAGTAGATGACCAAGGCAATGCGAGCGTACAAATCACCAAAGGCAAAAACCTCTACGCAAAAGCTGTAAAGAGCAGTCCTGAGGACAAAGACAAATACATCGTAACAGGTCAAAAAGAGACATATACCTGGACACCGAACGTATTGTTCCCACGTATGTACAGCCGAGCAGGCAGTCACCCGCAAGGTTATCTTGACTGGATAGGAGCAACCCAAGCAGATATGGAGACAGTGACCATCTATCCTTACGTCAACGAAGACGGAAGTCCCGTAGAAGTGTATGGTCAAAAATATTCGGTAGAAATAAAGAAACCTACAACAGCACAGAACCTTGAGTACTTCATAAACTATCAGTTTAATCACATGTATATGAGGTACTTTATGTGGAACTTCGCAGGACGTCAAAATGACCTTCAAGGAAACGGCGAAGTCAATCGCGGCAACTGGATATCAGGTATTCCGTTCATAGACAATGCACGTCTTGGCGACCAATCACTTTTACCTGATGAATTCGGAAAAGGAAATAAAGGGCACAACGTGTTCTATATGCTTCCTTTATTACTCGGACTTATCGGAATGTTATGGCAAGCCTTTTACTCAAAACGCGGTATAGAACAGTTCTGGGTAGTATTTTTCTTCTTCTTTATGACAGGTATAGCGATAGTGCTTTACCTTAATCAGCCGCCAATGCAGCCGCGTGAACGAGACTACGCCTTTGCCGGTTCATTCTACGCCTTTGCAATATGGGTTGGAATGGGAGTACTCGCTATTGCCACAATGCTAAAAAAAGCGCTGAAGAAAAATCCTAAAGCAGAGTTACCGGCAGCAATAGCAGCGACAGTAATCGGTATTCTCGTGCCACTCCAAATGGTGTCACAGACATGGGACGACCACGACCGTTCCGGCAGATACACCGCACGCGACTACGGCTTCAACTACCTTTCAAGCCTTGCACCGAATTCAATAATCTTCACAAACGGAGATAACGACACGTTCCCTCTATGGTACGCACAGGAAGTGGAAGGCTATCGCAATGACGTCAGAGTGGTGAACTTATCTTACTTGACAACAGACTGGTACGCAAACCAGATGAAGATATCAACTGAAGAAGCAGACGGAATAGATATGCTTGCCAAGTCAAGCGACTACGCATACGACAGACTGCAATTCAACTATATCAACGATAACGATGCAGATTCCACACCTGTCAATGCACTGTCAGCACTTGATGACCTCTACCGCAATGCACCTAAAGCAGGCAGTGACGGCATATCTTACTGGAAACACCCGAATATGTATATTCCGGTTGATGTAAATCAAGCCGTAAAAGCCGGCATTATATCAGCCGAAGACGCACTGACAGCGAAAGATACAATCGTAGTAAACTTCCTTCAGGATCAAGACGTGATGAATGAACGCGGAGCAAGTCTCAGCAAAGCATTATCACTCGATATGCTTGCTACAAGCGTAAAGAACGGCTGGAACAGACCGATATACTTCGCAATGACAGTGCCTGAAAGCTACTACATCGGTCTTACGCCGTATATGCGAAACACCGGACTTGCTTACCAAGTGACTCCGATGCTGAACCAAGAAGTATCAGATCCTCTCCCTGACGCAGACAGAATGTACAAAAACGTAATGGAGAAATTCCGTTGGGGCGGACTTGACACGGCACTTGAAAGCGGCAAAGCACTTTACCTTGACGAGACAATACGCCGTATGGTGACAACACACCGCAGTTCACTCCTTGACCTTGCAAGAACTCTTTACAACAACGGTATTGAATACAGTTACAATCAAGACGGCACCAAGACCACTGACGCTGAGCGACTTGCCAAGGGTAAAGAATACTTTACCAAGTGTGGCAATATACTTGAAGTTATGGACAAGAAACTGTCTGTAAAATTTGCACTTTACGGGATCCAAATAGGAGAACAAATCGGTGACCTTTACTGCAAACTCGGAAACGAGACAGGAAACAAGGACCTTATAGCCAAAGGACACCAAACTCTTGAAAACGAAATAAGACGTTATGCTCAGACTTATAAATACCTTCTGAGCCTGCAAAGAGTGCCATGGCAACTGAGAACAATCAGCCGTGTTGACCGCTATGCACCTACTTATCTCACATCGCTCATAGAAACATATTACAGCGACGGCGGTGATGTAGAAGCATTAGTGGCAGAACTTGAAAAAACAGGTGTTGACATCACAACTCTGCTCACAGTACAAGCCAATAGTGCAAAAGAATAAGACATGCTGATAGAGCAACCGCCACTATTGTACCGACTACTCTTCCCCGAGGCAATCTGGAGACTGCCTCGGAAGGGGAAGAAAGTGGTGTATCTGACGTTCGATGACGGCCCGATACCCGAGCTGACAACGTGGATATTGGACACACTTGACAGATACGACGTAAAGGCAACATTTTTTATGGTAGGCGACAACGTAAGACGTAACCCGGAACTCTTCGAAGAGATAAAACGCAGAGGTCACTCATACGGCAATCACACTATGCATCATAAGCAAGGCTTAAAAACATCTTTCCACGCTTATATCAGAGATATAGAAGAAGCAAACAAACTTATAGACAGTACACTTTTCCGACCTCCACACGGACTTATGGGCTGGTCACAAATGCAAGTTATCAGCGAGCATTACAACATCATAATGTACGACCTCGTAACTCGCGACTACGACCGCTCTCTGAGTTCCGAAAGAATATTCAAAAACGTGAAACGCTATGCCCGAAACGGCTCAATAATAGTATTTCACGATTCTTTAAAGTCACTTGAACACATAAAGAGCATACTCCCATGCAGTATTGAATGGCTTAAAGAACACGGATATGAAATGCTCCCGATACCAATGTAAAGAAAACATTCAGAAAATCGCTCACACAATAGGTTTCTATGCGTGTGGAATGACTCACGCCCGCGAAGTGGAGCAAAACGTGACGGAATACTTCTCCAAGTGGACCGAAAGCGGGAAAAATGCAAATATGGAGTATCTCAATAATTATCCCGAGATACGTAAAGACCCGAGATTACTCATTGAAGGAGCAAAGACTGTAATAGTCCTTGCCATGAGTTATTACCACGAAGTAAAGGAAGGGGAAAACCTCTCAAAATTCGCACTTTACGCACACGGCGACGACTATCACGAAGTGCTGCGGGAAAAAGTTCGTCCTATCACGGAATACATATCACAGGAAGGCGGAGAATGCAGGATATGTGTGGACTCCGCACCCATCCTTGAAAAATACTGGGCAGTGCAAAGCGGAATAGGATACATCGGCAAAAATTCACTTCTTATAATCCCCGATGCCGGCAGTTACTTTTTTCTGTGCGAAATAATCACCACCCTTGACTTACCGGCAGACGAGCCGCTAAAAACAGACTGCGGCGACTGCACAAAGTGCATCACCTGCTGCCCCGGCAAAGCAATAGAAAACGGACATTTAGATGCACGTAAATGTCGCTCTTACCTCACTATCGAACATCGGGGCGACCTCCCCGAAAATTTACACCTGAGCAGCGTATATGGCTGCGATATATGCCAAAAAGTGTGTCCGCAAAATGCACACCCGCCCGTCACACCTATGAGCGAATTTCTGCTACGAAAAGAGATATCTTCACTTACACCGGAAAAAATAGAAAAAATGTCGCAAAGTGAATTTTCAGCCATCTTTCGCCATTCACCCGTAAAACGTGCAAAACTTGCAGGCTTAAAGCGCAATGCCGCCAATCTTAAAAGAAATGAAAAACAATCAGACAGAGAATAAGAATAGTCAGAATAGGTGTTCCTAATACAAATGGTAAAGAATAACGGAAAATATTTTGATTATTTTACATACAACGTAATATAAGACCGAAAAAAATTTGCTAATTTTGCAGATTAAAGATACGTGGTGAAAAAGGCTGATTCTGACTCTCCTTATAACCGGAAAGCCTCACTACATATAATACACTGATATATTGCACATTATGTCTGCAATATCATCAAATACATATATAATCCTCCCTCCTCATACACCCGACAGCGGTTCGCCGGTGTGTGCCTCCCTTTGATAATAAAAAAACAACATAAATGACCAAAAAATGGAACTATTTACCCCTTTCGACAGAAGAGCAAAAAGCGGAGGCGGCATTGGCAGAACGATACGCCTCTTGTCCACCGGTCGGTGAACTATTGGTACAGCGTGGGATAAAGACTATTGACGAGGCAGAAAAATTCTTCCGCCCGGCATTGTCGGATCTTCACGACCCGTTCCTAATGCCCGACATGGATAAAGCCGTGACAAGGCTCAATCGCGCAATGGGGTCAAAGGAGAGGATAATGGTATTTGGTGACTACGACGTAGATGGCACCACAGCCGTTGCGCTCGTATATAAATACTTGCGTATATACTACTCCAACATTGATTTTTATATCCCTACGAGATACGACGAGGGATACGGTGTGTCGTGCCGCGCCATAGACGAGTTCGCCGAGCAAGGCGTCAACCTTGTCATAATACTTGACTGCGGCATAAAAGCAATAGAAGAAATCGAGTATGCCAAAAGCAAGGGCATAGATTTCATCATCTGCGACCACCACGTGCCTGATGACGAACAGCCCGCAGCATGCGCCATCTTAAACCCTAAAATGCCTGAATCCACCTATCCGTTTCATGAATTGTCAGGTTGCGGAGTAGGGTATAAATTTATGCAAGCATTCTCTATCAGCAACGGTATAGACCAGACGGTCTTGCAGGGTATGCTGGACCTTGTAGCGGTAAGCATAGCAGCCGATATCGTGCCTATGATAGGAGAAAACAGGATAATGACATTTCACGGACTTAAACGCCTAAATTCAAATCCGAACGTAGGACTCCGTGCTATAAGCAAGATCTGCCAACTCGGAGGAAAAGAAATCACAATCAGTGACGTAATTTTCAAAATCGGTCCCCGAATAAACGCATCAGGAAGAATGCAGAGCGGACGAGAAGCCGTAGAACTTCTTATATCACGCGATATAGCAGAGGCCTACGAGAAAGCGAGAAACATTGACCAGTACAATAAAGACCGTAAAGAACTCGACAAGCGCATCACGGAAGAGGCGAACGCAATCCTTGAAAAACGCGGCGAAAAAGATTCTGAAAAGAAATCCATCGTCATCTACAATAAGGACTGGCATAAGGGCATTATCGGCATTGTGGCATCAAGACTCACAGAACTGTATTACAAGCCATCAGTAGTCCTTACCCTGTCAGACGGGCTTGCCACCGGGTCTTCACGCTCCGTACAAGGATTTGATATCTACAAAGCCGTGGAATCCGCAAGAGACCTGCTTGAGAACTTCGGCGGACACCCTTACGCCGTAGGATTGTCACTTAAAGAAGAAAATATTCCGGCATTTACAAAGCGATTCGAGGACTATGTGGCAGCAAACATATTGCCGTCACAACTTCGTCCGCAACTGGATATTGACACATACATCAATTTTGCCGATATCACACCGGAGTTCATCTCCATTCTCCGTAAATTCAATCCGTTCGGTCCGTGGAACAACAAACCCGTGTTCTGCGCACACGGAGTGATAGACTTCGGCACAAGTAAACTCGTGGGCAGAAACCTTGAGCATATCAAACTTGAACTTGTGGATAACACCTGCGGAAAAGTATTCAACGGCATAGCATTCAATATGTCACAATACTTTGATTACATTCACTCACAGAAGCCGTTTGATATCTGCTTCACGATAGAGGAAAACAAACATCACGGAACCACAAGCACAATACAACTGCTCGTAAAAGAAATACATGTCGGTAAATGACATATACACTTCCCCGGAAGAAGTACTGAAAGAATATTGGGGATATGACTCTTTCCGCCCTATGCAGAAAGAGATTATATCCTCAGTGCTTTCCGGGTGCGACACACTTGCACTGATGCCTACCGGTGGCGGAAAATCCATAACGTTCCAAGTACCGGCACTGATATTTGACGGACTTACCATAGTGGTGACACCGCTTATATCACTGATGAAAGACCAAGTGGATAACTTGCGGGCAAATGATATACCGGCGACCTATCTTCACTCAGGTCTGTCTTACCACGAAGCACAGTTAGCAATAGACAAGTGCATTTACGGCAAAGTAAAACTACTATACGTATCACCGGAAAAACTGCAATCTCCAACGTGGGACACCACAGTAATACAATTTAAAGTGAGCCTTATCGTAGTTGACGAAGCACACTGTATCTCACAGTGGGGCTACGACTTCCGTCCGTCTTACCTGAAGATAAGCAAACTCCGGAACTTATTTCCGCAAATTCCAATAATAGCACTCACGGCTTCAGCGACAAAAGCAGTTGCAGATGACATTTGCAACAAACTGGGATTTCGTGAAAATTCACACAGATTTTCACTGAGTTTTGAACGACACAACATATCTTACATAGTACGTCATGCAACGGACAAAATCGGTGAAATGTGCCACATACTTGAGAACGTACAGGGGACGGGCATAGTCTATGTACGTTCAAGAAAAAAAACCACTGAACTGGCTCAGACACTGATAGATGCAGGAATATCCGCAGATGCTTACCATGCAGGACTGTCACCGGAAGACAAAAACGACAGGCAGAACAGATGGAAAAGCGGAGAGACGCGAATTATCGTAGCCACCACCGCCTTCGGAATGGGTATTGACAAGCCTGACGTAAGAATAGTGGTACACTACGACGTACCCTCATCGCTTGAAGAATACTATCAGGAAGCAGGACGTGCCGGCAGAGACGGAAAACCTTCATTCGCCGTAATGCTCGTAAACAACTATGACAAGACTACACTGTCACGACGAATTTCCGACGCATACCCGCCAAAGGAATTTATCAGGCAGATTTACACCAAAGCAAGCGTATATCTTGACGTGGCAGTTGGAAGCGGATATAATCACCTCTACGAATTCGATATACAGAAATTCTGCAAGCAAAACGACTTAAAAGGTACACCCGTGCAGCGAGCTTTATCCATTCTGACACAGTCCGGCTACATAGAGTACAACGACGACTCCGCATCACAGGGTAGGGTAATGATGATAATGACCCGTGAAGAACTTTATTCACTTGACTTGCCGAAGAAAGTAGACAAAATACTGATGTTATTGCTCCGAAAATGTGCAGGAATATTTGCGGACTACGTATATATAAGCGAGTCCTCAATGTCCGTAACACTTAAAATGACTCAGGAAGAAGTGTACCAAGGACTGCTTATGTTGTCAAAAATGCACGTACTACACTACGTACCCCGCAGAACATGCCCCTATATACTTTACTCCACTTCACGCGAAGAAGATAAATACCTCATAATTCCCAAGACTGTATATGAAGACCGAATAGAGCAAATGACAAAGCGGATTGACTCCATAAAGAGATTTGCCTTTGCTCAAGACCAATGCCGAGTACAGATAATGCTGGACTACTTCGGGCAAAAAGATATAAAACCTTGCGGTCAATGTGATTACTGTCGCACTGTAAAACAAATAAAGGGCGATACAAAAACGACTGTAATAGCCGAATCAGACCTATTAGAGCATATCAAGACAGTACTTGAAACTGTCGGCACAATATCTCTGCAAAACTTACTCAAAACGTTCGGTACAGTATCTGAAAATCAGAGAAAAACGATAATAGAAGGTGTAAGAAAACTTGCAGATGACGACAAAATAAAAATCGACGGTATAAATGTAACAATGAAATAAGAAAAAGATAAGTATAAATATTTGTAAATTAGTAAAAATTTGTAAATTTGCAGACAGAAATATAATTCAATACTCATTATGAAACTATCCAGCCTTACAGTCCTTGCCGTCACTGCAATACTTATAACAAGTTGCAATAGCAAACCTGCACTATTAACCGCTGCAGATGTAGAACAGCAATTCTCATCAGGAGTGGTACTTATCAAGAATACATATTACTACGAAATTGATTTTTCAAATTTCAAACCGATGTATTTCAGTTCACTTGATGAAAACGGCGAAGCGGCAGGCTTGACATTTAACGAGGAAGAAGTAAGCCCCGTAACTGCATTCGGCACAGGCTTTTTCATCAGCGATGACGGCTGGATTGCCACTAATGCCCACGTAGCAAATCCAGCAATAGACGTATCACAAGTGAGAAGTAATATCACATCCATCTTCCGCCAATTAGCCGACGAATGGTACAAAGAAGTGAATGAACTTAATGATAACATTTCACTCTTGCAGACTGCTATTTTGTCATCAAGCAGTTCTTACGAAATCAGCCAATACAAACAGAAATACGATGAACTGCAACAACAACGCGAAGAAACGCAACAAGCAATTAATTCCATTCACGACATTCAAGGGGCTGATTACCAAGTGTATATTCACAATGACGTGAGCATAGCATACTCAAATACACACGTTACAAATATGAGTGACTTCATACCTTGCGTCAACATTGACGACGATACCGAGCATGACGTGGCAATAATCCAACTTAAAGACAAGAAAACACCGGAAGACAAATACATATTCGGTATTGACGAAACCCTTACCGGCGATGACACCCAACTGCCTGTAGGAACTAAAGTGTTTGCAATAAGTTATAACCTCGGACCTCAACTTGCACTAACAGACAGTGGTCTCAAACCGCAAATCACTGAAGGTCAAATCTCTCAAAACACAGACGACACACAGATAATGTACACAATTCCTACCCTCCACGGCTCAAGCGGCAGCCCGATAGTAGATGAGAACGGGACACTGCAAGCAGTGAACTATGCAGGACTTGAAGGTACACAAAGTTTTAACTATGGCATAAAAATAAAACACCTTGTGAACCTGATTTACAAAAATGTGAAATAAGAAAAAGTTGCGAATACCATCTCAGGGTGACGCACTGCGTGCTTATCCTGAGTTACTTACGGCTATAAGTCTCCAACTTTATTTGATGACGTACAGCATCGGGAACTTAGACAGACCGCACGCTCTCCGAGGTGCGAATTGGAAGAGGACTCGTCTGTCACCGCATGGCGCACTACGTGCTTATACGGTGTTTCTTACAGCCGAGCCTCGCCGAGGCTCTTTGCGGGCGAACCATATCTGCAATTTTCACAGACGAACCCCTACGAGGTGAAATCCACTATTCATACTATCTCAGGGTGGCGCACTACGTGCTTATCCTGAGTTACTTACGGCTGTAAGTCTCCAACTTTATTTGATGACGTACAGCATCGGGAACTTAGACAGACCGCACGCTCTCCGAGGTGCG
>JALEMF010000037.1 GCA_022768005.1 Bacteroidales bacterium
GATGAATTATAGTTTCTTAGATTTACTTTGCCTGTTAGGCGCCGTTGGATTGTTCCTTTATGGAATGAAAGTAATGAGTGAAGGGTTACAGAAAGTGGCGGGCGACCGGCTTCGTAATATCCTTGGAGCAATGACGAAGAATAGGATAACGGGTACAATAACCGGTTTCTTTATTACAGCACTAATCCAAAGTTCATCAGCATCAACCGTAATGGTAGTAAGTTTCGTAAATGCGGGACTTATGACACTTGCACAGTCAATGGCAGTGATATTCGGTGCAAACGTAGGTACAACATTTACGGCATGGGTAATAGCCTTGTTTGGATTTAAAGTGGATATTTCAGCAATGGCTTTGCCACTTATCGGACTTTCAATACCGTTACTTTTTTCAAGCAAAAGCAAGCACAAGTCAATAGGAGAATTTGTGATTGGTTTTGCTTTCTTATTTATGGGCTTGTCGCTTATAAACAAGTATGTGCCTGACTTGCAGAGCAATCCTGAAATGTTTGCCTTCCTGCAGCGTTATGCATCAATGGGCTTTACATCAGTGATGCTATTCTGGTTTGTAGGCTTGCTGATAACGATGGTAATCCAATCATCTGCGGCAACCTTTGCAATTACACTTATTATGTGCAGTAAAGGTTGGATAACGTTTGACCTTGCATGCGCCCTTGTGCTTGGAAGTAATATCGGAACGACCATTACTCCTATCCTCGCATCACTCAGCGGAAATGTTGCAGCAAAGCGTACTGCAATGGGACACTTGCTGTTTAACTTATTGGGTACCGTGTGGACTCTTGTGGTGTTCTATCCGTTTGTAGATTTAAACAGTTGGATTACACAGTCACTAGGGCAGGGAGACCCTAATGCTTTATATGCGTGGGTAAATAACCTTCAAGCCACAGACCCCGTGACTTACAGTCACTTGTTCGACGGCACATTGTCCGATTCAAGTGCCGCAATGTCGCAAATGCTTAAGATGCAGGTGAGCGTGTCATTCGGATTGTCAATGTTCCATACCATATTTAATGTGATAAACTTATCCGTAATGATATGGTTTACAAATGTTTATGTGAAGATTGTGGAATGGATTATGCCTGCCAAACATAAGGAAGATGAAGAATTTCAACTTAAATTCATATCTGCCGGAATTCTCAGTGCATCAGAACTCAATATAGCACAGGCTGAAAAAGAAATTTACGTCTATGCCGAGCGTGTTCAGCGAATGATAGGAATGGCAGTGACTCTTATTCATACGGAGGCTGATACTGATGACTTCGTGAAACAGTATTCCCGCCTTGAAAAATACGAAGATATTTCCGACAGAATGGAAATTGAAATTGCAAACTATCTTAACAGGTGTGCTGAAGGTAAACTATCCGCTGAAGGTAAACTTCATATCGCGGGTATGCTGCGTATTGTTTCCGAAGTAGAGAGTATTGCAGACTGCTGCATGGGCGTAGGTAAAATATTGCTGCGAAAAGCAGATGCAAAAACTGAATTTAATGAAGGTATTTATCAGCATCTTGACACGATGTTTGACCTTGTCAAAGAAGCGATGGCGAATATGATGAAACTTCTCAAAAACTTTGAGAATCCGAGTATGTCTATCATTAATGCGTCTTACAATAAAGAACGTGAGATAAATAATATGAGAAACCGTCTCCGCTCTGCCAATATTGAAAATATCAATGCCAAACTTTACGAGTACCAGGCAGGTATTTACTTTATGGACCTTGTTTCCGACCTTGAACGTACGGGCGACTATATTATTAATGTAGTGGATACAATGAAGGAGGATTTTAGCAAGGAAGTTGCTGATTGATAATAATTTACGGCTATGTTGCCTATATGCTTTACGTCGGGAATTAATGAGGCGGGAACAGATGAAGCCGGCAGAGGTTGCCTTGCCGGACCTGTTTTTGCAGCTGCCGTGATTTTGCCGGAGGATTTTTCAAATGAGTATATTAATGACTCAAAAAAACTTACCGAGCGTCGCCGTGAACTCCTCCGTCCGATAATCGAGGAGCAAGCATTGGCATGGGCTGTGGGTATTGTAAATGCACAAGAGATAGACAAGATAAATATCCTTAATGCTTCAATCCTGGCAATGCACCGCGCTCTTGATGCACTCAAAGTCCGCCCCGGAGCAATAATCGTTGACGGAAATCGATTCAAGCCGTACGGTGACATTCCGTATCAGACTTTTGTCAAGGGAGACGGACGATTTGCCAATATCGCAGCGGCTTCAATTCTCGCAAAAACGCATCGTGACGAATTTATGAGAAAAATACATGAGGAGTATCCTATGTACCATTGGAATGAAAATAAGGGTTATCCAACAAAGGCACACAGGGAGGCTATCGAGAAATACGGACCTACTCCTTATCATAGAATGACATTTACCCTCATAGACCCTCAACTGAAATTGTTTTAATCATATTTATATTAAACTAATCTAAAAATCTACTATTAAAATCATGAAAAAGTTTTTTATCCTCTCTGCCATTGCGAGTCTGTTCGGTTCACTGTTTAGCTGCTCGGCAGGAAAGACACAGGAAAAAGAAAGTGTAGAACGTGATTCAACGTTCACTTCACTCGTTCAGCCGGAATGGAGCCGTAATGCAGTAATCTATGAAGTGAACTGGAGACAAATGACCACGGAAGGAACTGTTACTGCTCTTGAAAATCAGTTACCGAGACTTAAAGATCTTGGTGTTGACATTTTGTGGCTTATGCCTGTTCACCCAATTTCAGAACTTAACCGCAAAGGAGAACTTGGCAGTTACTACGCAGTACAAAACTACAAGGACGTAAATCCCGAACTTGGTAGCCTTGACCAATTCAAGGCTTTCGTGGCAAAGGCTCACGAACTCGGATTCAAGGTGATTATTGACTGGGTGCCTAATCATACAGGTTGCGACAATGTATGGGTAAAAGAACACCCTGAATACTATGCACTTAATGAAGAAGGAAAAATGTTCGGCCCATTTGATTGGACAGATACGTATAAACTTGACTATTCCAAGCCCGAAACTCGTCAGGCTATGACTGATGCAATGCTATTTTGGCTTAAAGACGTGAATATCGACGGTTTCCGCTGCGATGTGGCAGGCGAAGTGCCTACCGACTTCTGGGCGGAAGTACGTCCTAAACTTGATGCAGCAAAAGAAGGCGGAATCTTTATGCTCGCCGAGGCAAGTAAACCGGAACTTCAAAAAGACGGCTTCAATATGGGATATAATTGGCCTATGAAAGACTTGTTCCGCGACATTGCTGCTACAGCAGGTCAATACACTTTCGATGACAAGACTTTCCCTGAAACTCACGCTAACGCTATTGACAGCCTTCTTGCTCAGCAAGATAAGGAATATCCTCGTGACAGCTATCTGATGAACATGGTTACGAACCACGATTTGAATTCATGGGAAGGAACGGAATTCAAGAGATTCGGTAATCTGACCAATGCTTTTGCAGTACTTTCTTACACACTGCCTGGTATGCCGCTTATTTACACCGGTCAGGAAACGGGTATGGACCGTGCATTTGAGTTCTTCAAGAAAGATACTGCCCCGGAATTTGAACCGAGAAATGAGTATTTCACTTTTTATCAGAAACTTAATTCTCTGAAACATAATCAGCCGGCACTAAAAGCAGGTGTTGAAGGCGGAGAAATGGTGCGTTACGCAACTGAGTCAAATGATATTTACGCATTTTCTCGTACTGTAGATGAAAAGACTGTCCTTGTGATAGTAAATCTCGGTAAAGATGCTGCGGACGTGAAGTTCGTCAAAGAATCACCTGTACTTGATAATCTTGTGAATTATTTCACAGGTGAGGTGGCTGAAATTCCTGCAAAACTTGCAGCAGGCGAGTACCTTGTCTTTGTGAATAAATAATCACAAAATGAGAATTTAATAATAATACGACACTGACTGCTGCAAGGCGGTCAGTGTTTTCTTAATATTACCTTAATGATAGAGTATAACGATTGTGTAACAGTGTATTGTGCATCTGCCACCGCTATTGACAAGCGATTTTTCAACGATGCACGGGAAGTGGCACGCTTGCTTTCAGAAGAGAACGTGCCGGTGATAACCGGAGCAGGAAAAATGGGACTTATGGGGGCTGTAAATGATGAGGTTATTGCAACCGGCGGTGTTACAGTTGGAGTGATACCGCAGTTTATGGTAGATAAAGGTTGGCATCATACCGGACTCACTCACCTGGAGATTACTCCCGATATGCATACCCGCAAAGAGCTGATGGCGAAGCATGCACAGGGAGTTATAGCACTTCCCGGAGGTTGTGGTACGTTCGAAGAATTACTTGAGATAATCACTTGGCGTCAGCTCGGGTTGTACCATGGAAATATAGTGATACTTAACACTATGGGCTATTATGACAATATGCTTGCAATGCTTGATAAAGCCATAGAGTGCCATTTTATGCCGGAAGACCATAAAAAACTGTGGGCAGTGGCAACTACTCCGAGTGAAGCCGTAGCGCTTACGCTCGAAAAATCCGGAGAAATATCGTTATCTCCAAAATTCTGAATATAATCACGAATTTTATTGTTAAATTAACACTTAAAGGTTAAATATTCGATTAGCTAAGAATTTGATGGGCAAAAGTTTAGAAAATTGAAAAAAATACCTTACTTTTGTACACTTGAAAACGCCTGTTGTATTGGCGACCTTTAAAGATGCAGCATTACGCCGTGAAAAATAGATTAATTAATGTGTAGAAATAAATAGATTATATCAATATTCTGAGTATCATGAAAGGCTATCCGGAAACAGGTGGTCGTGAAAAAGAAATCCAGATACCTCTATCCATTATGCATATCTACTTTTTTAAGACACTAATTGCTGCCTCGTTGTGAACCGACGAAGCTGCATTGTCGTGTTTGCAAATATAGGATGAAAAAAATAGAGATAAATAAATATTAATGTAAACCCAAGTAAAATTAATTAAATTCTTGCATGAAGAACATTTGTTTTCAAATGAGTCGGAAAGCATGGCTCGCAATAGCAATGCTATTATGCCTTTCTTTCCCTGCTTTAGCGCAAAAGATTACAGTAACAGGTACTGTAGTTGATCCTACGGGAGAACCTCTCACAGGTGCCAGCGTTATTGCTGAAGGTACAACTATGGGAACATCTGCGGACATCGACGGTAACTACCGCCTTGAAGTCGCACCTGATGCAATCCTCGTTGTTTCTTATGTAGGTTATGACACTCAACGCGTAGCCGTTGAAGGTCGTAGCGTAGTAAACATCACCCTTAGCGAAAATTCCGTTATGCTTAAGGAAGTAGTAGCAATCGGTTATGGTGTAGTTAAAAAATCAGATGCTACCGGTTCTGTAGCTGTTGTCAAGCCTGACGACATTGACGCCGGTATCGCAACATCAACTCAAGACCTCTTGGTTGGTGCAAGTCCTGGTGTCGTTGTAACATCAGATGGTGGTGACCCGACGGGTAATGCTACTATCCGTATTCGTGGCGGTAGTTCACTTTCTGCGAACAACAACCCTCTCGTTGTAATTGACGGTGTGCCTATGACAGACCAATCATCTGCAGGTGGTACTAACGCACTTACAATGATTAACCCTCAAAATATTGAGTCAATGACAATCCTTAAAGATGCTTCTGCAACTGCAATCTACGGTTCACGTGCATCAAACGGTGTCATTATCATCACTACAAAGAAAGGTGCTAAAGGTCGTCCACAAGTTAACTTTGCAGCAAACTTCCACGTAAACACAGCTCGTAAGACTCTCAATATGATGAACGGTGCTGAGTTCGACAATGCTGTAAGAAACCTTGTAGGTACAGACGCTGCTATTTCAGGCCTCGGAACTGCAGACACTGACTGGCAGAAAGAAGTGCTCCGCACATCATTCTCTCATGATTACAGTTTAAGCATCGGTGGTTCAGTAGGTTGCCTTCCTTACCGTGTTAACGCTTCATTCACAGACAATCAAGGTATCTTGAAAACATCTGATATGAAACGTACTACTGTAGGATTCAACCTCAGCCCGAAATTCTTCAACAACCTCTTGCAAATCAATGCAAACGTTAATGGTACATACGTTAAGAGCCGTCAAGCAGACACAGGGGCTGTTGGTGCTGCCGTAGCATTCAACCCGACACTTCCTGTTCGTACAGCATACAAGACAAATGGTAATACAGGTCTTACAATGTACAACGGCTATACAAACATTGTTGTTGCATCAGGCGGTCCTGAACTTCAAGCAAGTCAAAACCCTGTTCAGAAGCTTGAAGATATCAACAACAGCGGTGAAGTTTGGTCTTCTACAGGTAACTTGCAAATTGACTATGCACTTCACTTCCTTCCTGACTTACACTTGAACTTGAACCTCGGCTATCAAGTATCAAAGAATGAGAGCCTCAGCCTTACTGCTGAAAACTCTGTTCAAGCATGGAGCAATCAAGACCTTATCAATATGGGTGCATACGGTGCAGGTACACACTACAAATGGTACGAACTACAACGTAACACTCTTCTTGACTTCTATATGAACTATCGCAAAGAATTTGAAGCTATCAAGTCAAACGTTGACGTAATGGCAGGTTATTCTTGGCAACACTTTGACTATTTCGGTCACAGCAACACTTACCTCAGCTCACTCGGTTTCAATAACGTAAGCTACAATGACGGTGCGTACAACCTCGTTCGTAACGTACGCGCAGTTGGTGCAGACGGTAAAGAATGGCAAGTAGGTGACGTAGTTCTTAACAAGGCAATGAGTCGTTGGGCTAACACTCTTCAACTCGTATCATTCTTCGGTCGTTTCAACTATACATTCGATGATACGTATCTTCTCACATTCACACTCCGTGATGATGCAACTTCACGTTTCCATAAAGATTCTCGTTGGGGTCTCTTCCCGGCACTTGCTCTTGGTTGGAAGATTACAAACATGAGCTTTATGGAAAATGTACGTGACGTGATGAATGATGCTAAACTTCGTCTCGGTTGGGGTATCACAGGTCAACAAGACCTTGGTGGTTCTTACTTCCCGTATCTTCCTGTTTACACATCTTCTACTTCATCAGGTTTCCAATACGTAGATTATAACGGTAAGTGGTACATCAACCCGCTTTATCCTAATGCTTACGACGAAAACATCAAGTGGGAAGAAACAACAACTTGGAACGCAGGTATTGACCTCGCATTCTTGAACAATCGTTTCACAGCAAGCATTGACTGGTACCTCCGTAATACTAAGGACCTTCTCGCATTTACTCCGGTTGCAGGTGTTAATACTGCAAACTATATGAACCGCAACATTGGTTCTCTCCGCAATGTCGGTATTGAAGCAACTATCGGTGCAAAACCTGTTGTAACAAAAGACTTGACATGGAATACTTCACTTAACGTAGCATGGAACCGCAACAAGATTACCGCTCTTACCGGTGATGCTGAAACATCACAGATTTCTGCACGTGACGTTCCATCAGGTACAGGTGGTACACTTCAATGGCACCTCGTAGGTGAACCTGCTTACTCTTACCGTGTATATCAACAAGTATATGACAATGCAGGTAACCCGGTTGAAGGTCAATACGTTGACCAAAACGCAGATGGTGTAATTGACGATAAGGACCTTATCCTTTACCACTCACCGGATCCAAAAGTGACATTTACTTGGAACAACACAGTTAACTATAAGAACTGGGATTTCGGTATTTCACTTCGTGCTAACTTAGGTAACTACGTATATAACAACCCACGCTACGAACACGTTCGTCTTGATGGTGTATCAACTTATATGCTCAACAACCTTATGCGTGATGAATACTTGTTTAAGACAACAGACAGCAACTTAAAACTTAGTGACTACTTTGTAGAAAACGCAAGTTTCATTCGCTGCGATAACATCACAGTAGGTTATACATTCCCTGAACTTATCAACAAGAGCCTCAAACTTCGTCTCTTCGGTGCAGTTCAAAATCCATTCGTAATCACCAAGTACAAAGGTGTTGACCCTGAAGTATTCAGTGGTATTGACAACAATCTTTACCCTCGTCCAATCACTTGTACTCTTGGTGTAGTCGCTACTTTCTAACCTATAAAAGTTAAAGTAAATGAAAACATTAAATAAAATATTTCTTTCACTTGGTGTAGTGGCTGCAGCTTTTTCATTCAGCTCTTGCACCGGTGACCTTGACCAGCTTCCAACAGACCCGAATTCTCTGACGAATGCTGACTTCAAGAAGAATCCTGAAAAATACATGGACGAAACTATGGCAGGTGTTTACCAGCAGTTTACTGTTCATGGTGCCAACAACAACGCTGCAGTAAGCGGTTTTGATGGTGGTATGTCAACATTCCAACGTTCTGCTTTTATTCTTGAGGAACTTAACTCAGATGAAGCAACATGGCTTCCTAATGACCAGGACTACGGTGCATTCCAATATGGTATCGTACCTGCAAACAACCGTGTAATCTTAGGTACATATTCACGTTTCATGATTTGTGTATCTATGTGTAACAGTTTTATCCAGACTGTTAATGACGGTTACTTCGCTCTTAACACTGAAGCACTTAGAGAAAAAGCAGACGAATACATTCGTCAATGCCGTGTTCTCCGTGCAGGTGCTTATTTCTATCTTATTGACTGCTTCGGTAACGTACCTTACGCAGACGAATCTGTAAAGATAGGCTCTGTTGCTCCTCAATACAAACGTGCTGAAGTCTATGCAAAGGTTGTTGCTGACCTTGAAGAAGTTGCAAACGAATTCCCTGAAGGCAGCAAAACTACTTACGGTCACGTAGGTAAAGACGTAGCAGACGCTCTCCTCGTTAAATACTATCTTAATGCAGGCGTATATACCGGTACTCCGGAATGGACAAAGTGTGCTGAAAAGGCTGAACAAATCATCAAACGTCACCAAGGCAAGGGTTTCAAAAACTCGGGTCTTTGTGTGAACTACAGCCAACTTTTCGGCGCTAACAATGACCAATACGCTATCGGTGGTTCAAGCCCAATTGATGAAATCATCTGGACTATTCCTCAAGATCCTGTATATTGCACATCATGGGCAAACGGTACATTCATGCTTAATATGTGGATCGGTGAACCAAAAAAAGGTGATACTTTTAAACTTGCAAAGTCTGATTTCAACGCAGGAGATGCTTGGAAGTGTAGTACGGCGCGTCGTCAGTTCGTAGAAAAGTTCGATTGGAATTCAGATTATACAGAATCTCCTGACCAACGTACACGTTTCTGGGCAACAGCAAAGAACAACTTCAATATCAATAATGATGTTCTTGACCAAGACCACTACGGTTCTAACGGTTTCCTTCCGGTTAAGTACACAAACTGGGCATTTGATGCAGAAGGTAATATTGATAAAGCAAATTCACCTGCTGCAACAACTCAAATCGGTACTGACTACGCAGTAATTCGTCTTGCTGAAATTTATCTATCTGCTGCAGAAGCAATTCTTAACGGTGGTGGTGACAAAGCAAAAGCTCTTGAATACGTTAACTATATTCGTGAACGTGCAGGTCTTGATGCATGGAATGCAGGTCAGTTGACAGTACAATCACTTCAAGATGAACGTTGCCGTGAGCTTTACACTGAAGCAACACGTCGTACCGACCTTATCCGTTATGGAAAATGGATTTCCGGTTACACTTGGAACTGGAAGAACAAAGTAAAAGGTGGTGCAGACTTCAACGCAAACTTCACTCTTTACCCATTACCAAGCAGCACTGTTGAACTCGCTCACTATGAGCAAAACACAGGTTACTAATACTTAAACTGAGTTTAGACAATGAAAAAATTTATATATTTTCTCGCATGTGCGGCTGCAATGGTAGGCTTTACCGGCTGTGAAGATGACAAGGATCCTGTATATCAGGCTCCGACAACATTTGTCCTCAATACTCCCGCACTTCAAAATCAATACTTGGAACTTACAGAAAGCGGTACATTTGAACTTACTTGCAGCCAACCTGACTATGGCTATTCTGCAGTAACAAATTACTCAGCTGAAGTTTCTCTTACTGAAGATTTCGCAGATTTCCGCGAAATCACATCAAAGGGTACAGGTACACGTGCACGTATGACATTCAGCGATGCAGACCTTGCACTTGCTCTTTGCGACCTCCACGGATTTGTTGATGAGTCAACATATCAAGATATTCCTGCTGAAAAAGTGTATTTCCGTGCAGTAGCACGTCTCACCGGTGTGGAAAGCAGTGAAATTCGTTCAAACGTAGTTTCTTTGAATAAAGTTAAACTTTACTACGCAGTACCAACTCCGGGTTATATCTGGGTTATCGGTAGTGCTTCAGTATTCGGAAACTGGACAGAACCGTCTGAAAGCAATGCAGAAGCTCTCCAAGGTGCACGTTTGTTCGAACCGATGACAGACATAGGCAGCAAAGTTTACTCACAGACATTTGATATCCCTGCAGGTGATGTTACATTCCGTCTTTACACAGCACTTACTGGCTGGAGCGGTAATGACTCATACGGTTCACAAGTACAAGATAACCCAATCACAGTAGAATTGGTTGACGGAGCATTCAGCTCACCACTTGTAAACGGTAAAGGTTCATTCACAATCGCAGGCTGGGCAGGCGGTAAGATGTCAATCACAGCTGACTTCTCTGCTTCAACTCCTACAATCAGTGTAGTAGCAGGCGAAGCACCAACTGTTAAGGCAGAATATATGTACATCGTAGGTAACAATGCAGAATGGGCAGAACCAAATGCAGCTGCTGAAGAAACATATAAAGCATGGCGTATAGCAGACCGTGACGGTTCAGGTATCTACAAAGGTACTTTCAACCTTGAACAAGGTTCAACACCTGTTACAAGCGGTTGGTACTTCCGCATTTACAAAGGACTCAACGGCTGGGGCAGCACTCCTTATTCATCATCTGCATCAGGTGATAACGTAGATGCTCCTCTTGATACACCTGTACCATGTGAAACAGGTGAAGGTTGCTTCTGCGTAAACCCATGTGTAGCAGGTACATATACAGTGGCTCTTGACACTAACAATAACACTGTAACAGTATCATTAGCACAATAAACATTTATCAACAAATGCCAAGGCGATGTAATTGCATCGCCGGGCATTTCTGAAACAAATTAATCTAAAATGTTTTATAACAATAATATGAAGAAATTCGCTTTATTGACCGCGATGGGGTTATGCTTAGGTTTCACGGCATGTGATAACTATGAAGAACCAAATCCGGAACCACAGAAAAATCCTCAAGAGGCAATTTTTGAGGCAGGTGGCGTAACAGTAACAGCACAAACGGAACAACAAAATCTTACTGCTATTGAAGCAGCAAGCGGACAAGTTCCTGTTCTTACTTTTGATGCTGTAAACGTGCCTGATGGATATACAGTAAGTATGGTAATGCAGTTGAGCAAAGATGATTCATTTGCCGGTGCTAATGAAATTGAAACATCAACAGAAGATGGTGCTATCTTAGTTGATCCTACTGCTCTCAACACTGCATATAAGGCTATTACAAAAGACCCTTCTGCTGCAACAATAAAAGTACGTTACGCAGGTTTTCTTGTAAACGGCAGCAGCAAATCACGTATCGGTGACCCTGATACATATTTCGGTCCTTTTGACCTTAACCTCGTTCCATTAGCACCGGAAAAAGAAATTGAAGCATCTTACGTTCTTCAATATTCAAAAGATGGCAAGGCTTGGAATGACGCAACATTCATTCACTCTGCAACAAGTCAATACGATGATCCTACATTCTCACTCGCAATCACATTTACTGAAGATATGATGGGTGAAGAAGGTCTGTACTGGCAAGTTAAGTCTGCATCAGGCAAAGTATTCGGCGTAACAGAAGAAGAAGTATTTAACGACAATGGTAATCTTGTAGAAAACGGTACACCTGCTATCTCATTCCTTGCAGGTCCTGTTCTCTTCAATATCAATATGGAAGATAATACATTCTCATACATTCAAGCTATTGAATGTTTCTGGACTCCGGGTAAATCAAACGGTTGGTCATACGATGACAATAACCAAGTACTTTGGACAGATGACTACACTAACTACTACGGTTATATCTATCTTGACAGCGAATTCAAGATTAACCCTGACCAATCATGGGCAGGTAAAGACTTCGGTAGCGATGGCGGTATTACATACAAACAAGGCGAAGACGGTCACTATATCGGTACAGGTGTCGCTAAGGGTTCTGCAAATATCAAGGTTGCAACTCCGGGCGTTTACTGGGTAGAACTTAACTACGGTACTCGTGACCTCAAACTTACTGAATGTAAAGTTATCGGTATTATCGGTAGTTTCAATGACTGGGGCGAAACTGCAGCAATGACTCCATCTGCCGATTACCTTACTTGGACAGGTGAGTTCGCACTTTCTGCAGGTGACGAATGGAAGTTCCGTGCAAATGACGGTTGGGATATCAACCTCGGTGGTGCTCTTGACAATTTGGTATCGGGTGGAGACAACATCAAATGTACAGAAACAGGTACATACGTTATCACTCTTAACCTTAAGGCTCGTCCTTACACTGCTACAGTAGTAAAGAAATAAGAGTTTAACAATTAATACTAACGACGGCTTACGCACAAATCGGTGTGTAAGCCGTTGTTATTTTGTAAAACGGCGAAAAATGTGTAAATTTGCAAGATATTAAGTATAAACAGTTTTAAGGTAAAAGAAGAATTGGGAAATTCAGGTATATCTCGTAGAAATCCGCCGCTTTTTGCATCGTTATTGCCAATCATATTACTGCTTGCGGTGATTGTTTACATTATAGTGACACGAGGTGCAGATGTCGCACAAAGTGTGAGTCATTATGTGCTTTTCGGTGTAGCGGTATTTACGGCATTGTTGTCAAGATTGTTCTATAAGCGGAAAATAAAATATCTTGCCATAGGCTTGCGTAAAAGCGCAAAACAGATATTGCCGGCAATCCCGATATTGATATTGATAGGAACAGTGTCTGCTACCTGGATGATGTCCGGTGCAGTGCCTGCAATGATAGATTATGGTCTTCAAATACTTAATCCAAGACTCTTTTTGCTTATTACTTGCGTAGTGTGTGCTATTATATCCGTGATGAGTGGTAGTTCATGGACAACAATAGCAACAATCGGAGTTGCATTTATGGGCATCGGTACGGTGTTCGGTTACGCTCCCGGTTGGGTTGCCGGCGCCATTATATCCGGAGCATATTTCGGAGATAAAGTTTCTCCTCTTTCTGATACCACAGTGCTTGCATCATCATCTTGCGGAGTGGATTTATTCAAGCATATAAGATATATGATGATAACCACAGTGCCGTCAATGATAATCGCTCTGCTCGTATTTTTAATATTCGGTTTTATATCAGACGTTAATGACGTCTCGGAATCTCTTGAAATAGTTAAGGACTTAAATGCAACATATAATATAACTCCGTGGTCTTTGTCTATTCCTGTTATTACGTGCGTTCTTATAGGCTTCAGAGTAAAAACGCTTTTGACGCTCATTTTAAGCACTGTTCTCGGTCTGCTCGGAATGTTCATCTTTCAGCCTGAAATAGCGTCAAGTATATACGGCGGCGAAGTGGCAGGTCTATATTCGTATTTTTATGTATCTTGTGATGTGCTGTTTACTTCAACGGAGATTGAAACGGGGAATGAGATGCTGAACAGCCTTGTGGCAACGAGTGGGGTGGCAGGTATGATGTCAACTATTTACCTTGTCATTTGTGCAATGTGTTTCGGCGGAATGATGCTTGGCAGCGGTATGCTTTCAACGATTACACATGCTGTTACAAATCGTCTCCGCACAGTCAGTTCTATCGTCAATGCAACAGTAGGCTCGGGACTTATGTTTAATTCATTTACGGGCGACCAGTATCTGTCAATTATCCTTGATGCCAACGTGTACAAAAAATTGTATAAGCGAAACGGACTTGAATCTCGTTTGCTAAGCCGTTCGGTAGAGGATTCAGTATCAGTAACGTCTGTGTTAATTCCATGGAA
>JALEMF010000063.1 GCA_022768005.1 Bacteroidales bacterium
GATGAAGTTTACGCCATTTGAAGGCAGCGCAAACACTCGCCAAATAACGGAGGCGGGATGTAAAGTGACAATAGGCAGTTCCGAACGTCAGGACTCCGTTCGCGGTGCGGACTATTCACTTGCCCACTTATCCGAGGTGGCGTTCTGGAGAAGTACTCCCGGCGGTACTCCTCAAAATTTCATACGCTCAATTTGTGGTGCTATAAATCAAACACCCGGGACACTTATAGTGTACGAAAGCACGGCAAACGGAGTGGGAAACTTTTTTCACCAAGAATGGTTAAGGGCGAAAGAAGGGAAAAGTGACAAAAAGCCGGTGTTTGTGCCATGGTACGAAATAGAGATATACCGCAGTCCCGTAAAAGATGCGGAAGCACTGTGGAAAAGCCTTACGGAATACGAAAAAAATCTATGGAATGTGTATGGTCTCACCCTTGAAATGATACAATGGTACCACAATAAGTGCCTTGAATATCCTTCACACGAACTGATGCAGGCGGAATACCCGACAAACTCTGTTGAAGCGTTCACCAAAACAGGGAATAACGTGTTTGATATCAACAAGATAGAAGTTCTCAGGAAGAATTGCAGAGAAGCTGTTTACACCGGTGAAGTAACAGGGCTGAAACACAGAGGAAAAGATGCAATAACAGACGTTCACTTCACGGAAGACAAAACCGGAAAACTGAAAGTGTGGAAAAAACCGGAATCCGGCGGCACTATCAGTCAGCGGTACGTTGTATCAGTGGATATAGGCGGTCGTTCAGGGAAAAGCGATTATTCCGTAATAGCAGTAATTGACCGTGAAGGACTTGTGAACGGATTCGGACCGGAAGTAGTGGCACAATGGCGAGGGCATGACGACCATGATATTATAGCCTGGCGAGCAGCAGCGATAGCGACTTATTACGATAACGCACTGTTAGTAATTGAAAGCAATACTCTGGACTGCGACAACATTGGCGGTGACCCGGCTGAGTCAATTCTAACGGAAATCAGCAACAGTTATCATAATCTATACTTCCGCAAAGGACTTGAAGGCGAAACACATATAGGATTTCACACGAACCGCGCCACCAAATCAATGATTATAAACCGATTGATAGCACTGATACGTGATAACGAATACGTGGAGCGAGACAATGAAGCGTGCAACGAACTGGCAGTTTATGAGCAAAAAGGAACGACTTTCGGCGCAATAGACGGCAACCATGACGATATAGTAATGGCGCGCGCCATAGGACTGTTTGTTTCAACAGAACTGCCTGTGGACACACGCCAAAATTATAAAGTATTTGATAAAGAGTCCAAACCGGATTCTTCTCAATATTCTATCTTCAAGTCCTCGGAAGTGATGTAATTAACGGTAAATACAAGTTTACGTTCAGCATTGGAATATTTATATTTCAATGCTTTTCCGTTTGCAGAAACAACCTTGGGAGGATTAACACCAAAGACGGTGAATGAAATAGTCTTACTTGAATCAATACCGCCGTTAAACTTCTCAGTAGAGATTACGATAGAATTTTCAGCACCGGTAAAGCGAACAAGATTGTATTTCTGTTCATTTTTTTCACCGAAGTGAGAAGGAGAAGTCAAATCGTCCTCGTAAACGAAAGACGAGCCTTTAACACCTTCAGCCGGATAATACGAAACGTCGTAGTGTGAAATCTTGTAATCACCGACGTTTTTCATTTTATAGTCAGCCTTCGCAATAAAAGCACCGGCACGAACAAACATCGGGAGCGTTTCAAGTTTTACAGGATAAGAAATTGTATCATTTGAATAAGCCATGCTCGGATTACTCATATCGAACCATTTACCGTCAGGAATTATGACTTTACGCTCAGAGACACCCGGATTAAGCACCGGAGCAACAAGTACGTCACGTCCCCAAAGGTATTCGTCAGTAATATCCGAATAATCACGGCAGTCAGCAGATGAATAGAAATTCAAAGGACGGACAAGTGGCAAGCCCATTGCGGCATTTTCATAAGAAAGTGTATAGTTATATGGCAACCACTGATAGCGAGCCTTGATTAGCGGAAGAATAATACTCTGATAATCAGGATATTTATACGGTTCTGAAGCTTGCGAAGCATGTGTACGGAGAATAGGAGAGAAAACTCCGAGTTGCAACCAGCGCACGTAAAGTTCCGCATCAACAGGATGTTCCCGGTCAATAGCAAAACCGCCGACATCATGGCTCATATATCCCATACCGCTAATACCTGAGTTAAGCATAATCTTAATCTGAGGCTGAAGACCGCCCCAAGAGCGAGAGACGTCTGTTGACCACGGGAATACGTTGTACCTCTGAAGTCCGATAGTACCTCCGCGCATCATAGTCATAAGTCTTGTGTCAGGATATTCCTTAGCAAACATATCGGCAATAATTTTACTCCAATCGTTGCCATAGACATTGTGGTACAAACGAGCAGACAGCCCATTTTTATGGAAAATCGTTTCCGGGTGAACTTCCGGTTCTCCAAGGTCGCCCCACCAGCCGGTAATACCTTCATCAGTTAGGAGTTTATATCTATTATAAAGCCATGAATACGTTTCAGGATTAGACACGTCGAACATACCTCCGGTACCCACCCAGATAGTAACGTCATGAGTTTTTCCGAGCGAATCCGTACAGAACATACCGCGAGGAGATAATTCATTATAGTTTTCGACGCCACGCCCGTTTTTGAGAACGTAAGGCTGAGAAATAGCCACGAGGTTAACACCCTTCTTCTTCAAAGTAGAAAGCATCTTTTTATGGTCAGGCCACTGGGATTTTTTCCACGAAAGAGAACCCATATCCTGTTCCTTACCGTACCAATAAAGGTCAAGGACAACACCATCGACAGGGTAACCTTTACGCTGAAGTGTGTCAATCACACCAAGCGTTTCTTTTTGAGTCCTATAGCCGTACTTTGACGTGATATAACCCAATGACCATAAAGGAGGAAGCTGCTGACGACCTGTAATCTTGGAAAGTTCGGTAACAACAGACGCAAGGCTATGGCATTTTTCCGGAGAATTGATGAAATAAAAACTTATCAAGTCCGAAGTATTCTCGGATTTATATTCAATAGGATTGCCTGTGTACAGAGAAGATGCAGCATAATCATCAAAGAGCAGTGCAAAGCCGTTTTTAGAAATAATCAGCGGCATAGTAATACCCATTTGTGAAGTTCTCGGATCACCCTCGGTATAACTGTAGTTTTGGCGATTGTACATCACGAGAGTGTCACCAAGCAGATTAAATGAATGTCCGCGTTCACCGGCACCGTAAAGAGGAGCATCATCGTTAAGTTTCAACTTTAGGACCTGCTTACCGTCAACGATTTCAGGGATACCTGAGTTTGTAACAACTCTATTATCACCGGCAAAAATAGATACTTTACCCTCATTTACGCCTACAGAAATGCCTGAAGGAGTCAAAAGGACATAGCCGTTATCATTGCCGTTAACATAGCAATGTGGAACATCGGCAGTAGAAAGTACTAATTTAGGTTCAGGGACAGCCTCTCCGTTTTTAGCGTACGAGACTCTGATAATATTATCAGTAACAGCCTGAACCACGCACACATAACCATTACCCGCATCAGAGACGAGGTAATTCGGCTTAGGTGGCACAGGCTTTTTAACTGCTGCAACAATGAGGCAGCAAGCCAAAAGCCCGAATACACCGAGAATTGCAAGTCTTTTCATAAAAAATTTATTCAAGGTATTATATTAATAATCGGAAATAAATCAAATCATTATACAAACGTTTGCGACATACGCTTGCAAGCGTATTCACAGGAAACGCGACGGTACAAGATATCGTAAACGCTGTCAAGGATAGGCATATCCACTCCGAATTTTTCATTAATCTCATAAATACACTTTGCTCCGTAGTATCCTTCAGCTGTTTGCTCCATTTCCATTCTTGCAGCCTTGACAGAATAACCTTTCCCTATCATAGAGCCGAAATTGTGATTACGAGAGAAGCGTGAGTAAGAAGTGACGAGCAAGTCACCGAGATACACAGAATCCGTAATACATCTTTCACGCGGAGTGACAACGGCAAGGAAACGTTCCATTTCACGGATAGCATTTGAGGCAACCATAGCTACGAAATTGTCGCCTTTCTTCATACCGTGAATAATACCGGCTGCGATAGCATAAACGTTTTTAAGCACACCGGCGTACTCAATGCCTTCAACGTCGTTTGACTTGATAGTGTGAGTATGCTTTGACACAATGCACTTGGCAAAAGTCTCTGCACGGTCCATATCCGGGCAACCGATAGTGAGGTAAGAAGGACGGTCAAGCGCCACTTCCTCAGCATGGCAAGGACCGCTGACAACTAAGATTCTGTTACGGTTAACACCGTATTTATCAATCATATAGTCAGAAATAAGCATATTTTCATCAGGCACGATACCTTTGACGGCATTAACGATAAACTTATTACTGATGTCAACATTAAGTTTTGCCAAATGGTCCTTGAAGTAAGGAGAAGGCATCACAAGGAGGAGTGTATCACACTCAGTACACACCTTATTAATATCACTTGAGAAATTAATTCTCTCTATATCAAAATTTACGTCAGTGAGGTAAGCAGGATTATGACGCAAATGCTTGAAGTCCTCAATCCTGTCATCACGGCGCATATACCATGTTATCTGTTCACAATTATTCATCAACAGTTTTGCGAGAGCCGTAGCCCAACTACCGCCACCCATAACTGCTATGTTTCCGGGGAAATTCATGGATAAGAATTTAAAATTACAATGAATTGTCAAGAAATTTGACCATTCATATTAAATATATAAAATTAAATGCTCGTAAGACGCTATTTTGCAACGTCTTACGAGCGAGAAGAATTATTTCTGTGCGTTTTCAATCCATTCAGCGACAGTGTCGTTTGAAGGATTTGAAAGTTCAAGTTTGAATTTCTTGTTAAGTCCGCAGAGGTCTTGGTGAAGTTTTCCTACAGATGCAACGCCTGCAAGTGCATCAACTGTCAAGATACCTGCCTTGTGAAGAACAGGAACCCATTCTGCAGGAACACCGACTTTACCGAATGCTTCTTCACCGTCACGCTTCTGAACTTTTTCAGGACGCATCTGAGGGAAGAAAAGCACTTCCTGGATAGTAGTTTGACCTGTCATCAGCATCACGAGACGGTCCATACCGATACCCATACCTGATGTAGGAGGCATACCGTATTCAAGTGCGCGGATAAAGTCTTGGTCAATAATCATAGCCTCATCATCACCCTTTTCGCTGAGTTTCATTTGCTCAACGAAACGTTCGTACTGGTCAATCGGGTCATTAAGTTCGGAATAAGCATTTGCAAGTTCCTTACCATTAACCATAAGTTCGAAACGCTCGGTAAGTTCAGGATTATTGCGATGACGCTTTGTAAGCGGAGACATCTCAATAGGATAGTCGATAATGAAAGTAGGCTGAATGTAATTACCTTCACACTTTTCACCGAATATTTCGTCAATGAGCTTTCCTTTACCCATTGTTTCGTCAACTTCAACGCCGATTTTAGCACAAACGTCACGAAGTTCCGCTTCCCCCATACCTGTGATATCAATTCCGGTAAATTCCTTGATAGCGTCAATCATAGTGACACGGCGGTAAGGTGCTTTGAAGTTAATAACGTTATCACCGACTTTGACTTCCGTTGTACCGTTCACGGCAAGACAAATGCGTTCAAGCATATTTTCAGCGAAAGCCATCATCCAGTTGTAGTCCTTGTAAGAAACATAGATTTCCATACAAGTAAATTCCGGATTGTGAGTGCGGTCCATACCTTCATTACGGAAGTTCTTGGAGAACTCGTATACACCTTCGAAGCCACCTACTATAAGACGTTTAAGGTAAAGTTCGTCAGCAATACGAAGATATAGAGGAATATCAAGAGCATTGTGGTGAGTGATAAACGGACGAGCCGCAGCACCACCTGGGATAGATTGGAGAATAGGAGTTTCAACTTCCATATATCCATGCTCGTTGAAGTATTGGCGCATAGTGTTGTAAACCTTTGTGCGCTTGATGAATATATCTTTAACGCCGTCATTAACCACGAGGTCAACGTAACGACGACGGTAACGCAATTCCGGGTCATCGAAAGCATCGTAAGTAACACCGTCTTTAACCTTCACGATAGGTAACGGACGGAGTGACTTGCTGAGGACTGTAAGAGTCTGCGCATGAACTGAAATTTCACCCGTCTGAGTGCGGAATACGTAACCTGAGACGCCTACAAAGTCACCGATATCAAGCAGTTTCTTGAAAACGACATTGTACAAGTCTTTATTTTCATCGGGACAAATTTCATCACGATTAACGTAAACCTGTATTCTGCCACATGAATCCTGAATTTCCATAAATGAAGCCTTACCCATAATACGGCGACTCATAATACGACCGGCAATAGCCACTTGACGCGGTGCTTCGCCGTCCTTGAAATTTTCACGGATTTCATTAGTATATCCGGTCACTTTATATTCTGCAGCAGGATACGGGTCAATACCCATAGCGCGCATCTGGTCAAGACTGCCACGACGCACAATTTCCTGTTCACTCAGTTCAAGTATATTCATTGTTATATTTTTTTTGGCATATTATGCTGCAAAGATAACAATTTTTTCTCGTATTTCCTCATACTCGTGATATTATCGTAACATTTTGAGAATATCGCACAATGTTTTGCGGCGGAATTTTGCAATATGTAAAATAAGTGACTAATTTTGCAGTAAATAAAATTTCAATTATGGCTGACACTAATTTAAAACCGCTTATAGGACTTTCACTTGACGAACTGCGCAACGTTGCCGCAGAAGTTGGACTGAAACCGTTTGCCGCCAAGCAAATGGCTCGTTGGCTTTACGAAAAAAGAGTGACAGACATTGATGAAATGACGGACCTGTCAAAGGTTTGTCGCGAAAGACTGAAAGAGGCATACTGTATTGGCAGAGAAGCACCGCTGACAGAGGCTTTATCTGCAGACGGCACTGCAAAATACCTGTTCCGCGGTGTTGGCGGCAGAGATGTAGAGTCCGTGTATATTCCGGATCATGACAGAGCCACGCTATGCGTATCTTCACAAGCCGGTTGCAAGATGAATTGCTCTTTTTGTATGACCGGACGACAAGGATTTCACGGGAACCTGACTTCAGCGCAAATAATAAACCAAGTATTGTCCGTGCCTAAATCCGAAACACTGACGAACATTGTGTTTATGGGTATGGGTGAACCTACAGACAATCTGCCTCAGGTACTGAAAGCAATTGAAATTCTCACCGAGCCTTACGGACTTGCCTGGAGCCCGAAAAGAATCACACTTTCTTCAATCGGCAAACTTAACGAACTGAAAACCGTACTTGACACCACAAAGGTGCATATTGCAATATCAATTCACTCACCACTACCGGCTGAACGTGCAAAACTTATGCCTGTGGAACGTGCTTATCACATAACAGACGTGATAGAATTGCTATCAAAGTACGATTTCAGTCATCAGAGACGATTATCGTTCGAGTACATTATGTGGTCCGGACTTAATGACGACATCAAGCACGCCGACGCATTGGCAAAGTTACTGAAACCTCTTGACTGCCGAGTAAACTTAATTCGCTTCCACTCGCTTCCCGGACTTGAACACCTCAAGCCGTCAAACAAAGCCACAATGGAGGCATTTCGCGACAGGCTTAACAATTCCGGCATAACAGCCACAATCCGTGCTTCTCGCGGTGAAGATATTGATGCTGCGTGCGGTATGCTTGCAGGAAAACAACAAAACGAAAAGGGGTAAATATGAAAAAAATAACATTTATTCTGCTTTTAAGCCTTTTACTATTACCGCTTTCTGCATTTGCCAAAGATGAAAAAGACGGCAAAGTCACTTTTACCGAAAAAGGTCACGACTTCGGCAATATCAAAGAAGCAAACGGTAAAGTACACTACGATTTCATATTCACAAATACAGGGGGAAAGCCTGTAGTAATCCTCAATGCCATAACCACTTGCGGCTGCACAAAGGCGGATTATCCGAAACACCCGATAAAGCCGAACGAGACAGGCGTCATATCCGTGACATTCAATCCGAGAGATTATACCGGGGAATTTCTCAAAGTGATTACCGTTCGCACCCCTAATCAACGTATAAAACTCAAAATCAGCGGAGTAGTTATACCTAAAAATGTTCAATAATGAAAAAGTTAACACTTATCATATTAGCAATCCTGAGCATTTCAGCCGCTGCCGCACAAGGCAGAATAACGTGGCTTGAAACGGAACACGACTTCGGAGTGTTTAACGAGTCCGAAGGAAACAAGACTTGCACTATGAAATTTGTCAATACAGGTGACAGACACATAGCCATTCTATCCGCCAGAGCTTCATGCGGCTGCACACAGCCTAAATACCCCAAAGAGGCTATCGCACCGGGAGACACGGCACAGATTGAAATCACATATATGCCTGAAGGTCGTCCTGGCAGATTTGAAAAAATAGTAACGGTGATTGACAATACGTCAAACCATAAATCACGGTTAACGATTAAAGGCGTAGTGGTAGGCACTTCAAAGACTGTCACTTCACATTACCCCGTTGACGGCGGAAGCATAAGGCTTAAACGCGATATTATCCCGTTCAAGGAGGTAATGAAAATACGAAACAAGACGGAATTCATTGATGCTTACAATATCTCCACCGATACTCTTTACCCCGAATGGGACAATATTCCTGAATATATTACCATCACCGGCGGAATGAAATACATTGCTCCCGGCGACTACGCTTCTTTCGTCATAAGTTTTAACGCCGCTAAATGCGGCACTTACGGCTTGGTGAAAGACGTCATCACTATGTTCCCTAACGGCAAAGCACACAGTGCCCCGATTAAGATTGAAGTATATGCGAACGTTGTGGAAGATTTCTCCACGCTTAACGAATTTCAGTTGCTCAAAGCGCCTGCAATAGCCGTCAGTCCTGAAAAACTTGACTTCGGACTTATATCACCGCCTATGGGACTGAATTCTTCATTCACTATAACGAACACAGGCAAAAGTGAAATGATTATTCGCCGCATTTATTCCACAGATCCTGCTGTAAACATCTCATACTCAAAGAACAAGGTCAAGGCAGGAAAAAACATTGAAATCAATGTAACCTTAAACCCTTTCGGACTTCCGAAAGATATACTTAACACATTTATCTATATCATCACCAACTGCCCTGATAATCCGGTAATTGAGTATCGACTTGTAGGTGAAATAGCAAAATAAAATAATTATGACAGACGAAGAAATAAGAAAACATCATGAGGGATACCTTCTGGAACACCCCGAAAATAATGCACAATACACAGGGCTGAATGTTAATGCCGGAGTGGCTCAGCCGCCTTCAGTCAATCCGTACCTCCACAGGTTCAAACGCAAACCGATGCCTACCGCTGCGGAAATGGTGGATGGTATTCTTAAGGGCGACGTCACTATGCTGTCACGCGCAGTTACACTTGTGGAAAGCATCAACCCGAACCACGAGCCTATCGCACAAGAAGTCATTGAAAAATGTCTGCCGTACTCCGGCAATTCCAAGCGCATAGGTATCACAGGAGTGCCGGGTGCCGGAAAAAGTACGTCAATTGACGTATTCGGTCTTCACGTGCTTAAAGACGGAGGTAAACTCGCAGTCCTTGCCATTGACCCTTCAAGTGAAAGAACAAAGGGTAGTATCCTCGGTGACAAGACGAGAATGGAAAAACTCGCAGTACACCCTAACGCATTCATTCGCCCTTCCCCATCAGCAGGTTCACTCGGTGGTGTAGCCCGCAAAACTCGTGAAACCATAGTACTCTGTGAGGCAGCAGGATACAACAACATATTCGTTGAAACAGTGGGTGTAGGACAAAGCGAAACCGCCGTACATTCTATGGTGGACTTCTTCCTGCTAATTCAACTTGCCGGCACAGGCGATGAACTGCAAGGCATCAAGAGAGGTATTATGGAAATGGCTGACGGCATCGTTATCAACAAGGCCGACGGTGATAACATTGACCGTGCAAGACTCGCTCAAGCACAGTTCAAAAGTGCATTACGCCTTTTTCCGCCAACGACCTCAGGCTGGACACCGGAAGTACTTACCTATTCAGGCTACTACGAATTAGGTATCCCGGAAGTTTGGGATATGATAGACCGCTACTTTGAATTCGTAAAAGAAAACGGATACTTTGAACAAAAAAGGCAGGAACAAGCCAGGTACTGGATGTACGAAACTATTGATTCAAGACTCCGCAGCAATTTCTACAACAATCCCGACGTGAAAGATATGCTTGCCGACCTTGAAGAACAAGTACTCGCCAATAAGTTAAGTTCATTCGTTGCTGCCGGTAACATTCTTGACTTCTATTACAAAAAGAACAAATAAAAAAGAATTACACTATGACAACTGCCATGTCCCGCACCCTCGGTGCACTGTTTCTCGTTGCAACATTTCTGATGCTGATAATGTCATCATGTATGAGCAAGGAAGAAAAAATCCTTGACAATATCGTAAATCAGAAAAAGGCTGAAATACCATACGAACTTTTAAGCGACGTTAAAGTTACCGACATTAAATACTCTACAAGCGACAAGCTCGTGACATATACCTACACTGTAGAACCGGGACTTATCGCCTCCACAGTAAAGCACGCTCCGGAACTGCTCAAGCAGGGTATCGCCATCTCTATAAGCAATTCCGATGACGAAAAAGACTTCAAAACAGCCATTATTGATGCTCAGGCAAACATCAAGTGTGTGGTTTTGTGCAAGGAAGACACTATTGCCGATTTTAACATCAACTACACCGATTTATAACATCACCACTAATCCCAGTTAAGCAATCATGAAAAAATTCCTCACATCACTGGCATTGCTCTTGCTGCTCTTTACCGTTTCCGCCAAGCAGACAGTAAAGACGGACACTATAAGCATACAAACGAATAATATCGTTTCTCCCGCAAAAGTATGCGTAATACTGCCACAAAAGGCACTCTGCGACACTTGCACTGAAAAGTTTCCTACTGTATACCTCCTCAACGGGTACGGCGGTGACTATGCAAGCTGGGTAAAATCTCAGCCGGAATTATCACGTCTTGCGGACCTTTACGGAATGATTATAGTGACTCCTGACGGCAGAGACAGCTGGTATTGGGATTCACCTATTGACCCGAAGATGCAGATGGAGTCATACATCATTGACGATCTCGTACCTTACATTGATGCAAATTATCCTACAATACAAAGTCCTGCAAAACGAGCCATAACCGGTCTCAGTATGGGCGGACACGGCGCACTGTGGCTTGCATTCCGCCACAGTGACATTTTCGGCAACGCAGGGTCAATGAGCGGCGGTGTGGATATTCGTCCCTTTGACCAAAAGTGGAAAATGAAATTACGCATCGGCGAATACAAGGATAATCCTGAAGTGTGGAACCGACACACTGTCATAAACCTCGTACCGTCATTAAAAAACGGACAAGTGAATATCACATTTGACTGCGGTGTAGATGACTTCTTTTCAAAAGTAAACTACAATCTGCATAAAGCACTGTTATCACAGGGTATTGACCACGATTACGCAGAACGCCCCGGAGTACACAACTGGAAATATTGGAACAATTCAATCCTGTATCACCTCTTGTTTTTCAATCAAAAATTTAACGGAAAATAATCCGAAACATGAAGGTACTTTTTATCGGAGATTATTCGAACTATCACGCCTGTCTCGCTGCGGAACTTCGTAAGCGAGGCATTTGCGTTACACTCGTTTCCGATGGCGGTGCTTACATGAATACGGACTGTGACATAAAGATTTGCCGCGAGCCGGGACTGCACGGCTCCATACAATATCTTCGCGATGTTTACAACATAAGCCGAGAACTGAAGGGCTACGACATAGTGCAGCTTATCAGCCCGGGATTCGTACATTTACGCCCTGAAAAACTAAAATTTTTCCTTAACAGATTCAAGTCAAACAATGGTAGTCTCTTCCTCACACTTGCCGGCGATGACTACTTTTTCGTAAAAGCATGTGAAGAAGGAAAAATATTCAAATACTCAGAGTACAAAGTTGGTGACAAACTGACGGAATTCGGCAGAACGGCAACTTTCACCGAATGGCTGAAAAAAGACTTAAGAAAATACACTGAGTTCTTTTACAGTAATCTTGACGGCGCAATGTCCGCCCTGCCGGAATACGATATGGCTGCCAAACCTATCTTAGGTGGCAAACTTACATACACAGGTATTCCTATCGACCTTTCACTGCTCAAATACGAGCAACTTGATATCACTACCGAGAAGCTTAATCTCTTTCTGGGTATGAAGGAAGAAAGCGCTGTAAGAAAAGGTACAAACTATCTCTACAAAATACTCAAGGAGTTAGAAGAGGAAATGCCGGACAGATGCCGTGTTATCAGAGTCAGCAACAAGAGTATAAAAGAGTACTACGAACTGATGAAAACAGCTCATATCGTGATAGACCAGCTTTACTCTTATTCTCCCGCCACTAATGCACTTGCAGCAATGGCTTTAGGTAAAGTTGCCGCAACAGGTGCAATGCCGGAATACTACGACTATCTGAGCGATGATTTTGACAAACCTATCATAGGACTTTCACCACTCGACCCCGATATTAAAAGCACTCTGAAAGACTGTATCATCAACCGAGGAAAATTAGTGTATATGTCAATCAAAGGCAGAAAACTGGTAGAAAAAAACAATGATGTAACTATAGTGGCAGACCGCTATATTGAACATTGGAATAAAATGACTGAAAACAATTTTATGTTATGAGAAAAATTGTGATTCTTGACGCTTACGTTGCGTGCAGCGGCGGACTTTCATGGAAAGAACTTGAAGAATACGGAGAAGTAATAATCTATGACCGCACTGCACCGGAAGATGTGTATGACAGATGTAAAGGTGCGTTCGCCGTGTTTACTAACAAAGTGGTGCTTACCGCTGAAATAATCGGCAAACTACCGGACCTGAAGTATATAGGCGTTCTCGCTACCGGGTACAACAATGTGGATATACAAGCAGCAAACAGTCGAGGAATTACAGTTTGCAACGTACCTGCTTACAGCACGGAATCCGTAGTTCAAACAGTATTTGCACACTTGCTGAACATATACGTTAATGCCGAAGCACACTCACAGAGCGTGAAAGCCGGAGATTGGAGCGCATGCAAAGATTTCAGTTATCTGCTCGCACCTACCGAGGAACTGTATGCCAAAAGAATCGGCATCTACGGACTTGGTAACATCGGGAAAAGAGTTGCGGAAATAGCTCACGCCTTCGGAATGACAGTCACCGCACTTACCTCAAAAAGTCAAAGCAAACTGCCGGAATATATCACCAAAGTAAGCAAAGAAGACTTTTTCAGCAAGTCCGATATCATCTCGCTCAATGCGCCGCTAACAGCCGACAACAAAAACTTTATATGCGAAGAAACATTGTCACTAATGAAGCCGGAAACTGTGTTAATAAACACGGCACGAGGTGGACTGATTGACGAAACAGCACTTGACAAAGCACTCAGAGAAAGAAAAATATTTGCCGCCGGACTTGACGTACTCTGCAAAGAACCCCCGGAAGCGACCAACCCTCTCCTCACAAATCCGTATTGCCGAATCACGCCACACATCGCATGGCAAAGCACCACTGCCAGAAAACGCCTTATCCACATTTCCGCACAGAACCTCAAATACTTCATTGAAGGAAATCCACAAAATGTGGTAAAGTAAAGAAGTGGCGCAACCGACAAACCCTGT
>JALEMF010000064.1 GCA_022768005.1 Bacteroidales bacterium
ATTGAAATGAGCGGAGAAGACGGATTTATGTCTGTTTTTCCTGCCGTGACAGGATTTTTATTAGGAATGGCTTTTCTTTTAAGCCTCGACTATATCACTCCTCACCAACACGCCAAGGAGACAGAGCCTGATGGTCCGCAAAGCAATATTTCACAGACTGCAAAACTTGCACTTGCCGTCACTCTTCATAATATTCCGGAAGGTATGGCTGTCGGTGTGACATTCGCATCTGCTATTGCCGGCGACTTGATAACTATCAGTGCTGCAACAGCATTAGCTATCGGTATTGCCATTCAAAACATACCGGAAGGCGCTATCGTTGCCATGCCCTTCCGCACTGCCGGGAACAGTCGCCTTAAATCTTTCGGCATTGGCACCCTCAGCGGTATCGTAGAACCTGTTTCCGCTCTAATTACCGTTTATATAGCCACTACCATTATGCACATTCTCCCCTATCTTCTTTCTTTCGCAGCCGGAGCAATGCTGTTCGTAGTGGTGGAAGAACTTATTCCGGAAGCTTCTAAAGGTCGCCATTCGAATATTTCCACTATCGGGTTTGCGATAGGATTTTGCATAATGATGATATTAGATGTAGTCTTATGAATACAAAAAAGATTCTCGTTCGTACCGCCACAGTCCCCTCCTCTCTCGCCGTATTCTGCTACGAACAAATTTCAAGGCTGAGCGCTGACTATAATGTACACATTATAACATCATCAGGACCGGAATTGGAAATGTTAATAAAAATACCTGGTGTTTCGGTACATATAGTTGAGATGCAAAGACACATATCTCCTTTCAAGGATTTGAAAAGTGTGTTTCAGATGTACCGACTCCTCAAAAAGATTAAGCCGGATATCGTTCACAGCGTAACTCCAAAGGCAGGACTTGTCAGTATGCTGGCTGCAAAGATTGCAGGTGTAAAGTATAGGGTACACACTTTCACGGGACTCATCTGGCCTACTTCAACCGGGATTAAAAGAACTATTCTTAAAAACGTTGACAGGCTGCTCTGCCTTTGTGCCACAAATATTGTTCCGGAAAGTTTCAGTGTAAAAAAAGCTATGGAAGAAGGCAAAATCACCTCCAAGCCGCTTACCGTCCTTGGTTTCGGCAATCTTCGCGGAATAGATATAAATTATTTTTCTCCACATGCACACTTTGATACACCTAAGATTCCGAATATCAAGTCTTGCACCTTCGTTTTTGTCGGACGAATAGTAAGCGACAAAGGTGTTAACGAACTTATCGCCGCCTTCGACAGATTGACAAAAAAGTATGACGATGTATCACTGCTCCTTGTAGGACCGGAAGAACAATCCCTTGACCCTTTATCACAAGAAACATTAAAAACTATATCTCAAAATAAAGATATAATCAGTATAGGAGCAGCAACTGATGTTCGCCCTTATCTTGCAGCCTCCAAAGCACTCATTCTGCCAAGTTACAGAGAAGGTTTGCCGAATGCTGTAATTGAAGCAGGAGCAATGGAATTACCATGCATAGTGTCAGACATTCCAAGTTGCAAAGAATTAATTCAAGACGGATACAACGGCATCGTCACACGAGTCCGTTCATCTGATGACCTGTACAATGCAATGCGGCAAATCCGCAGCAATATCAACGAAGCCAAACAAATGGGTATCAATGCACGACAAAACGTCATAAACAAGTACGACAAAGAAAAAGTATATGCTGCACTTATTGATTTTTATAGTCAGACCTGAGTGTTTGCACGGGTCATTTATTATAAAAACATAACAATATCTTCTTCTTTAAATGAAAGAGCTGTGAAACGGTAGGTTTTGTATTGTGAATTAAGCATTACAAATTACAAGTTTTACGCAAAAAAAACGTAACTTTGCGACGTTTTTCATATCAACGAAATTTCAAACAGGTACAATTTTTATAATTTTCTTATGGTAAGACAATGTTTTATCTTATTCGGGTGTCTTGCGCTCGGAGAATTGATAGTAACACTTACAGGTATTAAATTGCCATCAAGCATAATAGGTATGCTTTTGCTTACACTGTTTCTTAAACTAAAAATAGTGAAACTTGAATGGGTAAGAGGGTTGACAGATTTTCTTATTGCAAACCTCGGCTTTTTTTTCGTGCCGCCGGGTGTTGCACTTATGCTTTACTTTGACCTTATAAAAGCAGAACTTCTGCCCATCACTGCAGCGACTGTAATCAGCACGGCACTTGTACTTCTCGTTACCGGTCACGCGCATCAAGCAGTTACTAAAGGTAAAATAAAACTTTCCGACAAATTCAATAAAGACAAAGATAAATGCGAGAAATAATCACTAATCAATATTTTCTACTCGCCTTGACATTCGGCGTATATTTCGGAGCAAAATATCTTCAAAAGGTCACTCGTTCCATTATACTAAACCCCATTCTTATAGCAATAGGATTGATAATTCTATTCCTTACAACCACTGATATATCTTACGAGACGTACCATGATGGTGCAAAGATGATAGACTTTTGGCTAAAACCGGCAGTAGTCGCATTAGGTGTACCATTATATCTCCAATTATCCTCAATAAAAAAGCAATTTATTCCTATTCTCGTATCACAGATGATAGGTTGCATTGTGGGTATTATCAGTGTAGTTGTCACAGCAAAATTATTCGGCGCATCAGATATCGTAGTAAAGTCGCTTGCAAGCAAATCCGTTACCACACCTATTGCGATGGAAGTAACACAAGCACTTGGAGGAATACCGTCACTTACGGCGGCAATAGTGGTGATAGCGGGACTTCTTGGCGGAATAGGCGGATTCAAATTAATGTCGGCAGGACATATTCATAACCCGATGGCAAGAGGCCTGTCAATGGGTGCGGCATCACATGCGATAGGAACGTCAGTAGCAATGGAACGAGATGAGTACGTAGGCGCATACGCAAGCCTCGGTCTTACTCTAAACGGTATTCTTACCGCATTACTCACCCCTACTGTCCTCCACCTTATCGGTGTCTAAGATTCAAATAGATCCAATAGTCCGCACGTTTGTTCCCACGCCCATTCACTGTTGCCATACGTAAAGCGGCCTATTATTTTCTTTACAGCATCTGTGATTTCGGCATTTTGTGCCGGATTAAGTCCATTGTCTTTATTGATAGTAAAATAAGCAAGTTTTTCCACTATCTCCACAGCCTCGGTATATGCCTCTACATTTAAAGCATTATCAGCAATGCAGAGGTATTCTTTAGCATCTTGATACGTCATATTATTGATATTGATTATTTCTTCACAAATTTAATACTATTTTCGGACAAATCCACTAACACCGTACACCATTGTCCGATTTCGGACATTTACTCAAATCTTATACTACTGATTATCAACGATTTAATTATTTGGCACGCATATCGCAATATATGTTGGCAAACAAATTAAATCAACTAAAATGGATCGTCCCATTTCTCAAGAAGTTAAAAAATCAAGACTCCGTAAAAGTATCATTAAGTGGTGTTACATAGGCGCTGCTATCGCTATCCTCATCTTTATAATTTCTCTATTCATAAATCCTACAATAAGCAGAAATGATATAGTCCTCACAACCGTTGACCAAGGCACTATCGCAACATCTATCGGTTGCTCTGGAAAAGTTGAACCGGCATTTGAGCAAATAATCACATCTCCTATCGCTACAAGGATTCTTGAAGTGTATCGTCAGCCCGGCGACAGCCTTGAAGAAGGCACTCCGATTCTTCTCCTTGACTTGACTGATGCCCAAAGCACTGTACTTAAAGCCGAAGATCAACGCCGCCTGAAAGAAATTGAAATTGACAGAAAAAAACTTGACAACAGTACTTCAATTTCTGACTTGCAAATGAATATCAAAGTCAAGGAAATGGAAGTCAACTCTCTGAAAGTAACACTTGAAAATGAAAAATACCTTGACTCTATAGGTTCAGGCACAGGAGAACGAGTAAGAGAAGTGGAAATGAAACTTGCCACAGAGCAACTTCAATTACAACAACTTCATG
>JALEMF010000073.1 GCA_022768005.1 Bacteroidales bacterium
CCATAATTGCGCTAATGGCAAGCATTAGCGCAATGGCACAGGACGACTTGAATATCGGAAAAGCGTTCGGAGGTAAATACCACGATAATGAAAACGCTACGGAAAGCATTATTCAAAACAACGATTACTTGCTTAACAAGGGTATTACACTCATCAGAACACTTAAAATTCAAAACAAATTGAGCGAAGCGGATTTCATTGAGCCGCTCGTATTAGCCGATGGTGCTAAAGCCATTGAGAAAACAGTCTCTTTCAAGAAAGGCAAACTGTACTATGGCTTCTACAAACTTAAATCCATCAAAAAAAATATCAACAGATACACCATCTACGTCAACAAAGAACCTGTAGGAGGCAATAATATCAACTTGATATACATTGAAGGTAAAGCCGACATGAATTCTATTAACACTTTCATTAACAGTAAATAATAAAATATTAAAAGACTATGTATTTAAGAAAAATACTCACTCTCGCTGCAATGGCTGTGAATATCGCAATGTTCGCACAGACTGAGGCAACTGATACGGTAAAAGTAATTAAAGATGCCAAGCAACTTATCATTCAAAAAGATAACGCAGGAAACAGCACTATCACTGTTAAGGGCACTCAAGATAATAGCAATTACTTCTACGAATTACAAGTAACAAAAGAAAAGCAAGACTCTACATTTCGTGACTTTTCAATTCCTACGAACTTCCCGTTCGCTAAAAAGTCAAGACGCACGATCTCTTACGATGTAGTAAAAAACATTTACGTAGGAGTCACAATACCTACAGCCGGAGATGACGCAATATCCACATCGTACGAACTCGGTATAGCTCAAGTAGGAGGTATTACATATTGCCCTACAGGACAAGGTTTCTCTACAAGCATAGGACTCGGTTTCGGGGCAAGACAGTTCTCCGTAAAGGAAGACTACTTTCTCCACTCAGGGCTTGACAGAGTTCTTAACGTGATTCCAAAAGCAGAAAATCAAGGTAAATGTACATCAAGAATTACATCATTCTACCTTCAAGTGCCTGTTTTATTCTCTCAAAGAATATACAAATCATTCGGAATTTCATTAGGAGCAATAGTGAGCTTGAATACGTATACTACTGCTAACACAAAGTACAAACTAAATACCGGCAGCGATAACGAAATATATAATAAGGAGAAATTCAAAGGTCTTCACCAACGTCCTCTGACTGTAGATTTGATGGCTACATTAGGATTTATGGACAGCGTAGGTGCATTCGTCAGATATAGTCCTATGGAAATGTTTGAAAACGGGTACGGACCGAAAGTCAAAAGCATTACAGCAGGCGTAACATTTAACTTCTAATTTTCAAAAAAAACTATACTAACGATGAAAAATCTCTTTATATACACAGCAATACTCTGCTCTACTATCTGCGCCACAGCACAAAACGTAGAGAAAAACGATACTATATTGTCAATCAAAAACACTAAGAATATAGTAATCACAGAAAACAAAAACGGACTGAAAGTCAGCGTGAACGGTACTGACGAAGACTCAACTTACGTTTCAACCTACGAAGAAAAATACACCGACGATGCTGTATTTAAGTCAAAGCAAGTGTTTAATTCTCCTTGGGAAAGAAAAGCGACAGGAAAGATTGCCCTAACATTCGGAGGTCTTGCATTCGGTTTTGTCACCGCACCAGGTATGCCCGGAAGTATGGACGTAGAGCCGGTCAAATCTTACGAACTATCAATCCTGAATATTCTCGGTGTAGAATTCCGTGATAAATCACTTAAAAATAGTCTTTCTATAGGCTTCGGAGTAAATTGGAAAAACATAAGGACTACTAAAAACACTCGTTTTGTTCCTACAGACGATAATGGAATAGCAATAGCCGAATATCCTGAAAATTGTAAACCGAAATTTTCAAGACTGAAAGAATTTTCACTCTCATTCCCTATTATGTACCGTCATTCATTTAGTAAAAACAGACACGGCGTATCCAAGTTCGCTATCTCAGCCGGTGCAATACTGAATTACAATTCACATGCAAGCCTTGTATCATCATGGCTTAACGAAGATGGCAACGAAGTGGAAGAAAGCACTAATCATATAGGACAACGCAAATTCACAGTTGACCTTATGGGAGTAATAACAGTAGCACCGAACGTTGGAGTTTACGCAAAATATTGCCCTATGAATATGCTTAAAGACAATTATGGTCCCGGCTTCAAAACATTCTCTACCGGACTCATCTTCGCATTCTGAAATCAATTCCGATAATAATCACTGCACAAAATCATAATAAACAGACCCGAAGTCTGACTAAAAAGGGCTTCGGGTCTTTCTTTTGTATTATCTTTCTGCAAAATTTATTATCGCAGACGTACATAGTTTGTCGTTATGGTCCGTAATTTCAATTACGGCATTTTCATTCTCAATCGTATGCGAAATATTCACCTTTTCACCATATAGAGCCTCGGCGTGAAAAGAAATATCAAAGAAGGCAATACGATGAGCATCATAATAGTCAAGGTCAAAGCAGTTAATAATCTGCTCAACGTATCGATTAGTATTCACATGGCGATTGCAATCAATGTCAGAAGTGAGGAATGTGTGTGAACGGACACCGGCGTCTGCTTCAACCTTCGGTATTCTGACTTGGGCAGCAAGCGGCATTTCAATATCCGGCATCGGAACACCTTCAGGAAATAGTTTCACAAGATTAACGGGACGACGTTCCTTAATATCAATAGCGACCCACGTAGTTCTGACATATCCGAGTACGTTACCTTTCTCGTCATCAAATCTGATAGCACGCTCTGAGTAAAAACGATTCAAGGATATTATCCACGTTGTTATGGAAAATGATTCATTATAATGAGGAAAACGATTCATATCCACAGTTATCCTGCTCAACACCCATGCAGCACCGGAAGTGACAAGGCGAGCATATCCGATATTCAGGATATTGGCATGCTCGGTTGCAATATCAATCACCATCTGCGTAAGTACCGGCATAGGCATTTCAAGCTGCGCATTGCATAGTGCTGCAGTGAGGTAAACGGATTTGGTGTGTGAAGAAATATCGGTTGCCATCAATTATTTTTATTTTTTTGCTCTGACATTTTGCTTCTCAATGTATTCAGTGACAAGTTCTCGCGGAGATTTAGTCACTGTAACACGTCCGCTACGCACAAACTGGCGGATATCGTATCTTTTCAGTTCCTCGAACAGTGCAGTAGTTTCATCATTATGCCCCGTCTTTTCTATCACGGTGTATTCTCGAGTAACGTCAAGAATACGCGCACCGTGATTACGGATAATTTGCTCCAAATGAGGTTCGTCCATAAGCAACGCCGTAGATACCTTGTACAGTGCAACTTCTTGATATACAATATCATCATCAGTCCACAAAAAGGCGCGAATTACATCTACGCATTTTTCAATCTGCTTTACAAGTTTTTCCATCACTTCGTAAGTTGAATAGGCTGTAATAGTCCATTTATGTACCCCGGGGATAGAACATTCACTGGCAGAAATCGACTCTACGTTAATATTACGACGAGTAAAAATAAGGGCTACGCGGCTTAGCAAAC